>CALHRB010000057.1 GCA_938038165.1 Candidatus Kapaibacterium sp.
TGATGGTTTTTAAGAAAAAACCTCAAGATATTTCAACACCTGAAGAAAATAAGTGACAAATAAAACAAAAGCAGGCTTTGTTGCTATCTTAGGTATGCCAAATGCCGGCAAATCAACTTTTTTGAATAAAGTCATTAATTCAAAGCTTTCGATTGTTACACCAAAACCGCAAACCACCCGAAAACGGCTAACTGGTATTTATTCAACTGATGAATATCAGATTGTATTTTATGATAATCCGGGTCTGCTCGAACCCAAATATGAACTTCATCACTCTATGAAAAAGTATATCGAAGAGTCATTACAGGACTGCGACATTATTACTTTTTTTATTGATATAACAAAGTCCGACATTGAACACAATAAATTGATTTCAGACTTTTTCGGTACTTTAAAAAACATTCAAAGCCCCAAGATTCTTGTCCTCAATAAAATTGATTTACTCAGCAGTCCAAAATTTATGCTGCCTATAATGAGTAAATTCAATGAGTTACAAATATTTGACGAAATTATACCAGTATCGGCGGTAAAAGGAAATTCGTTTTCAGAGGTTATAAACACTATAGTTAAGTATTTACCTGAATCACCATTTTATTTCGACCCCGCAGACATATCAGATTTAAGCGAAAGATTTTTCGTGTCCGAAATCATCCGCGAAATCATATTTTTTTCCTATCACGATGAAATTCCATTTTCGACCGAGGTTGTAATAAATGAATTTAAAGAAAGAAAATACGGAAAGTGGTTCATCTCGGCAGATATCATTGTCGAAAAAAAATCCCATAAAAGCATCATAATCGGTGAAAATGGAAATAAGCTAAAACTACTTGGTGAAAATGCCAGAGTAGCAATTGAAAAGCATCTTGGTACTCAGATTTATCTGGAACTCTACGTAAAATTAAAAGAAAACTGGAGAAACGACCCTCAAACCTTGAAGAATTTGGGCTATTGACCATAATTTATTTTAGCAGATATATTCCATATTGTAAAAAACAAAAAAAATTTGTAATTTTTGAACACTATTTTTTTTTAAGGGTTAAAATGAAAATACTAAATATAAGATATTCTGTTATTTCTATTCTCTTTTCAATATTGATAATAGCTTTTACTATTTATCTTTATGCAGATGCTGACGGGAAAACCGGTAGAACTTCATCTGCCTCAGAGGGATGCGGGAATTGTCACGGTGGTTCAAATACAAACGTTCAACTGAGCGTTTCAAGCCAAACAGGGAGCTTCACTGTTCTACCAAGCTCTGTAACAACCTTCACCATAACTTTAACCCATCCGAGTTTAACTTATGCCGGAATTAATATTGGAATAAAAACATCTTCTACACAAAGCCCGGGGGTTAATGCTGGTACACTATCTCCTCAATCGGGTTCGGGTTTGAAATTGGCCGGGAATCCTCAAGAACTGACTCACAGTGTTCCAATACCCTTAAACGGAGGAAGCGTTTCTTTTTCCTTCAATTGGACTGCACCTTCGGAACCAGGAACATACTTCCTCAGAGCTGTAGGTCTTGCTTCAAATAACAATGGTCAGACAAGTGGCGACGAATGGAATTGGATGGAAGTGAAAGAAATTATCGTTGCACCTGCTCAAAGCATTACCCTTACTTATCCCAACGGTGGTGAACAATTTTGTGTTGGGACAAAAGTTGATATAACCTGGAATTACAGCGAGGTTTCTTTTGTCAAAATTGAACTGTCCCCCGACGACGGCAATTTTTTCCCCATAGAATTAGTTGATAATTATCCGTCAATCGCAAAAAAATTCAGTTGGACGATTCCGCCAACCTTAGACCCGGGGAATACATACAGAATAAGAATATCTGATGCATCAAATCCAATGATTAACGACATAAGCAACGCTAGCTTTACAATTTTGCCAGGGACAAGAATCACTAAACATCCCGAAAAACAAAGTGTTTGCGAAGGAAATACAGCTGTATTTTCTTGCACTGCCGAAGGTGTGAACCCCAGATACCAATGGTATAAAAATAATCAGCTAATTCAGGGAGCTACGTTGCCAACTTATTATATAAACTCACCCAAAACTACTGATACGGGATATTACAAAGTAAAAATTACCGGAGATTGCGGAGGACCTATTTTTAGCGACTCAGCAAAACTTGAATTGAAACAATCGCCAAAGATTCTAAAACAACCCGAATCTGCTAAGGTCTGTCTTGGTGAAAAAGTTACATTTACCGTGAATGCCGTGGGATCTAATCTCTTTATCCGTTGGATGAAAAACGGAGTTAATATAAACAACGCAACCGGAGATAGTTTTACTATTGAAAGTGTCAAAGAAACAGATGCTGGTTTATATTCAGCTCATATCAGCGGTGCCTGTTCTCCAAGCCTTACATCTGAGGAGGCGAGGCTAACAATTGACATCCCACCAACAATCACTATTCAACCACAAGACCAATTGGTTGACGAAGGCACCGATGTTACTTTCACTTGTGATGCTGCTGGAACATTACCTGATTTTCAGTGGCAAAAGAATGGCGAGGATTTGCCTGACGAAACAGGGAAAAAACTTATTATCAAAAATGCCAAAGAGTCTGACGCTGGTAATTATGCCTGTGTTGTAAAAAATAATTGTGGATCAAGAACTACTCGCCCGGCCAGGCTAACCATACGTAAAGGTGAAAATTACGCCATTTTGACACTAAACAATTCAACTATTGATTTTGGCTCTGTTAATTTAGGTTACAGCAAAGATACCTTATTGATAGATATTATTAAAAATACTGGAAATATTAGTTTAGAGATAACTCAGGCATATATTTCAGGAAATAATGCAAGTGAATTTGAACTACAAGGGTTAAGACTTCCTTTAACTCTTAAACCCAATGAATTATCTGATTTGAGAATTAGATTTCAACCAATATCAGAAGGAAGCAAATCGGCTCAAGTTAATTTTGTCTCAAATTCACAAATCAATCCTTCAATTAATCTTATTGGTAATATTATAAATTCCTTTGAAGGTAATGTGGTTAATACTTTTAGTATCAAGCCAAACCCGGCTGAGAATTCAATTATTATATCAAATATTTACAATTTAAATTCCATAGATGAAATATTTATCTATAATAATCTTGGAAAAATCGTAAATAAAAATACAATAGAAATAACAAATTCTGAATTAAGAATTAACATATCAAACCTGGCAACGGGGGTTTACTTCCTGAAAGTTAGAGAGAAGATAATACCGTTTTTAAAGATGTAAGTAGTTAATTTTACAAAGATTATTTTATCTGCCGCCAGCAATTGAAATTCTGATGTCAAGCCCAACCTGAGTGGTGCTATAGCCTGGATTAGCGGCACCGGAAGTAAAAGTTCCTTCGTATCTGAAGAAAAATGATGCAGACACACGATTACTCATTGCATACCTTGCTCTCGGCTCGATAGTAATTTGGGTGTTGCCGTCGAGCCGTCTTCCATCTTCATTTTTATAATCGAGGACATCATATGTATCCCTTACGTTATTTTTTACGGACGCAAGAAAGCTAAATTCGAGGTCGTTTTGTATAGTAAGATTAAAGAAAGGAAAATCAAAACCACGCAAAGTATAACTTGCCTGGATCTGAATTTCATCAGTTGACTGCCTGGTAATAGTCGAACGGTTAGATGACATTAATTGAAAAGCGTTAGTCGAGGAATATCTTGCAGTAGCTGTAAGGTTGCCTTTGAAAATCTTTTCGTCGAAAGCCATTGTAATCCCAATCATAGGCTGAAATCCCTGCTGAATTTGCTGAGTTTGAATGGTTTTGCCGTTGTCATCAATAAGAGAATTTTCGGTATATTTCGAAGTATAGATATGCTCGAAAGATATTCTTCTTGCTCCGATTCCCTGAAAAATTCCCCATTTTTCCAGACCTTCCCATCTGATTGCCCAGTTAATTGCAGGCAAATATCTCCCGATATTTCCGCCGAAAAATCCCGGGATTTCCAAACCTTTTTGAAAAGCGTCTGCAAGAGCATTTAAGAGCAGCTGATTTTTTGTTAAGGTATCAACATTTGAAGCTAAAATAACCTGTTTTTGTTCATTATACAGATTAACAACATTTTCAATTGTGTTATTAAAAAGATTTAAACCAAAAAAGGTTGGCAACGACAGGGAAGACCTTGAAAAAGATTCATTAGCAATAACATTAGTGAAATTAGGAACGCCCTGGGCATTAGTTAAAACAGTCTGATTTTTGTTGAATGTCAGGTCGCTTCTCCAACTCAAATCCAGAACAGCGCCTTCCCAAAGAGGTCTGTTAGTTCTTATTTCGAGGCCGGTTCTTTGTGTAAAGTTTTCCTGAAGAATGGCATTGGGCGGTCTTAAACCCGGGTTTACCTCAGAATGGAAAAATGGGAACTTACTCGATGGTTTTAGCGAAAAGCTCCCGTGAGGATGCTCGATTAGACCAAGCTGATATGCAAAACTTGGACCGAAAAAAAATTCATCTTTTCTTCCTAATAAACCCCTGGACCAGAAATTATCGAAGCCTGTTCCTCCGAAGACTCCGGGATTCACCGATGAAGAGCTTTGATTGAAATTGAAATCAATTTTTTCATAATCAAGGAAAATCGTTTTAAATATCATACCTATTGAATGTAAAAATCCCTTTGATGTTGTGTCCTTTGGCACTCTCATCGGTGTGGAGCGTTGGTCAATCACACCAAACCATCCATCGGCAAGACTTTTGAGCCTGAAACTATTGTTAAGCCTTATACTATTGTTCCAATTGGCAGACTTCACAATATCGGCGATAGCTGGGTCAGGTTGCATGGGATTGCTCCAATTATAAGTTGTAGTGAAAGAACCCGTCGTTTCTAAATATTTATTTATTTTTCCTAGCGGGAGTTTAGGACGAACATTCATAGTAACCGTCTGAGTATGTATATTATTAACACCGAACTCCAAGATTTTGCCATTATTGAAGAGAATCAGTTTTGTTAGCTCGCTCGAACTTCTTTGTTTGCCATTTTCATCGAGTTCAAAAGGAACAAGAGATGAGGAGGTGTTTACAGAATAATCAATAATTGGGCTGAGAAGTCCGCCCTGAGATAGTCTCCAGGATAATTGAGCCTGTCTTTGAATCGAAAAATCCCGAAGGACAGGACTTGGGAAAGGTAAGAATCTTGACTGCTCGGTTGTTCGCCTTCTTGTCATATTTAGGCCTGCACTAAAATTCGTTGGCAATGGGTTGAATTTCCAGTCACTATAATCTTCGAGAATAGGGATAGAGTTTGCCCATTTCAAGGGCTGAAAGGCAAGAATTTCTGAGATAGTGGCAGCATATTGAGTTGTTAGAATCCACATCCAGTTGAATCTTTCAGCAACAACAGGCGAACGTTCGAACTCCTGTGAATAAGAATAGCCAAATGTTAATTTATTTAATGTCTCTCGAATAGTCCAGTGATTAATTGGAATACCAAGCCGAACACCTGTTAAAGCCCAACTATCCTGAATCTTCAAAGTTTGTGAGCGATTTCTGGTGGCATTAGCTATTTCGTTAGCCTGTTCTGCGGTTAGACCCTGATTTAAGGCATTCTGTCTTGCTGTTTCGGCTGCAGCATTAAGGTTGATATCGCCGTTTGCAACAAATTCGGGGTCTTCGAGAAACTCTGAGTGGGTGTAAGTTATTGGAATTCGCATTTCTTTGAAAGCCTTTGGTGCAAATTTATCAACATTACCCTGCATAGTAACAGTCCAGTTTGTTCCGGAGATACGGTTACCAAAACGCTCCTCGAGCTTGTGGAAATTCGGTTTAGTATGAGAAAAATTGGCGTTGACTGTTCCAAGGTCTGCAAGTTTTAGTTCAGTTGCGGCCAAAGCTCCCCAATCAGCTCGACTCTCGGGACTGAGAAGCCTGAGTTCATTCACCCACATAGTTGTTGTCAATTCATTCGGGTATCTTTGGCAGGGATTGGCTATACCAAAACCGAAAAACTGAACCTTTGTCAGAACAGGATTTCCTCTTATTGAAAATGAAGCAAGAGGATCATTCGGAACCGGGAACGTCAGTCTCTGATATTGACCCAATGAATCGCGAATTTGTTTGATTGCAGTAAGATCTGCAAGATTTATTTCAATGTTTTGCCAATCACGAAGCAATGGACGCCTGTATTCGTAGTAGTTCATCGAGTCAATACCAAAACGGATGAAAGCATAAGCTTTTGGAACTGCTCCTGCAACAATATTGTCAGGCATGGAGCCATCGCCGTGAATAAAAAATTTCAGAGTTTTGTAATAAAAAACATCAAGTGGTCTGAAATATCTAACAGCCATTCTTTCGTCGCAATATCTCAGATTTTTGACTTTAAGCGACAAGGATTGCTCATTTAACCTTATATCGTCATAATAGGCCTGATTTCCGATTTGTCGGGGAGGCTGAACCCCTGGAGGTAGATTATAGAAATCAGGGGCATCGCCATTTTCTTCGAGGTTAACAAAAGCCACCTGAAGAACGCTATCGTCAGGAGACACCCCAGCTTGAATATTATTAATTCTTTGCCACTGAGATCCAAGTAAACGCCAATCAACAACCGCTATTCTTGCTAAACCACCTTTTATCCAAACACGGGCATACTGTATATTGGCAAAACTTGGGTTTCCAACCTTCCTTGAAGGAGAGCGTATTGGAATTCTATAGAGGAACCACCCTTTTTCAGGATTGCCCCCGACAATTTGTTTGTTGATTAATGGATCCGGCGTTAAATCAATCTCATAGGAGTAATAGTCATTGCCTTCGACTATTGTCTGTCCGTTATTTTTATTAAGAACTTCCTGATCGGGGAATTGACCTAATTCTGAGATGGCGTTCCCTTCAAAATTGTTGTAGAATCTGAAATCATTCTCCGTCCTTTGATTATCATCCTGAGTGAAACTAAATGAATAATCATCTTTGGCAGGATCTTTTTCGAGATTGAGTGGCCAGGGATAATTTTCTTTTTCTTTTTGGTTCGTTAAAGCATCAATCCCAATATCTTCGCCCTGATCAATAATTCCATTAGGGAAAGGACTTGTCTCAGTAATGCCGTCTTCAGTATCCAATCGCCCGTTTGGAATAATATCTTCGCTAATTTGTCCAAGGTCAATGAACATTTTTGTTTTACCCTGTTCGTATTGCTGGACGTTCATCATAATCTCGATAAATTCGATGTTTTCCGTGTCGAAGTTAGTATTAAATGATGAAAAAAGCCGCTGGAAACCGCCCCAAATTTTTTCAGTATTATTGTTGAAAAATATCTGGGCACTGTCAGGTTTGAATTCTGGGTTAAGCGTGTCGCGAAAATCAGGATTCTTGTTATAAATACCTCTTTCATAGGGATTAAAAACAATATACAGAGGACTTAAATTAGCCCTGCCCTGAATGAATTGCTTTTTAGGATACACATCCCGAATAGGAATGTGAGGCAGAAATCTTTGGTACCAGAAAATTTTTCCCCGAAATGATGACCTTAGAGAATCATTTTCGGCAATTGATGAATCTTGAGGTTGGGAAGAATGTATCCATTGGCTTGGTGAGAGACTTAGCGAAATATATCTTTGAGCCCCTTCGAAATCGTCAATATATACTACCGGTTCATTGTAATCAGTTGTTACTTCAGAACGTCTTTTGTTTGGTTCAGGCAGAATCATTGCCCATTCCCCTCGTGCATTGAATGAGGATTGTGCTTTTGTGTCATAGAAAGGCAAAGCATCGAGAACTTTTGTCAACCATGGAGCATCCCAATTTAATTTTGCATCAAAACCAAACATAGAATTTGAAACAGGTTCCTCACCAAGACGGACTCTGTCAATCAGTGCAGACTGATTATAAAACATAAAAGTTCCCCCCAGGGCAGCATCAACAGAACGAGAACGGAACAGCTGATAGTCTGCACGCATACCGAGCAATGTTCGGGTAGAAATATTAAATATATCATTTGCCTCGTATTCAATCCTTAAATTTGCATTTGGAAGTGATGCCCTCTGGTTCCTCAATGTAAGTGTCCCTGAGTAATAATCAACAACATAATCTTCATATTCTCTTAAAGGCACTCCGTCCAGAGTAACACGAACGCTTCCCTGAGGCATATTGAAAGCACCCAGGGATATTCTATCAGTCTGACGTCCTGTAACTTCTCCCGAAATTACAAATCTATCTTTATCAGTTGCTCGGCGAGCGACATCATAAGTAGTATCATAAACCTGTGGATATACATATTGTTCGGCTAACTGAGGCGTCCCAAGTTTTTTGAAATAATCTCTTAAACCTTCACGAAATGGTTCAAGACTTGGGAATGTGATTTCTCCGTATTGAGGATCGAAAAACGGAGGACGCAAATCGAACAAACCATCCGGTTGAGGGGTGCCAGTTGCATTATTAACCTGGTCAACCTTCATAATTGATACAAGTTTATCAGGTGCTCCCTGAAGGACGTCAGTAGAATCATTATTCTGATTATAATACCAGATGCCGATTTTTGTATCATTAATATTGACATTGGAGGCATTGATGGAATATTTATTCTTCATTTGCCTCGACCAAAGAGTTTTGTAGTTTGGAAGGAGGTTGGGACGATAGATTAGTTTTAGAATCAAGGTGTCCTTTTCACTGACGAAAGTTGACAAAGTCCCGTGGTATTTATCGTCTGATGTGTCCGGAGTTGCTCCCTCGGTTCGATAGGCAACGGCATAATATCTGTCAACACGTAAATTAAGAATAGTTAATGTTCCAAGATTATAATCAATCCTGTACCTTGAAGAATCAAGACGCATAAAGATTCCCCGCTCAACCTCACCGGTTTTTATAGGCGTTATTTTCATCACCGGAGGATAAAGCTGTCCCTTTGGCAAAGGTTCAATGTCAGAGTAAGCGACAACCCACGAGGCATAAGGTCCGTCAGTAGTTTGATTTGTGGATTCCCAAACTTCAATTCTTTTGATTCTGTGTTCGTTTGCCGAAGCTGGAATAACAGGAGTTGTATTTGCAAAATAGTCTCTGTAAATAGCTTTATAAACCGTATCAATGAAAAAGTGGTTTTTGGAGTAATCATAAGCTCTAATTGAAAAAGTTTGCTTGCTCACACCTCCTCGTGCTTCAACGAACCGACGTTCACCCCTTCTTTGGGAGGCAATTGTTTTTAAGTAAAGAGGACCAAATTGAAAATCTGCCCTTGCACCGAAAAGTGCCTGCCCCCCACCGATAAGTGTTGATGGAGTTGGAAGCGAAACGTTACCAACTTCAATAAGTTTTATTATCTCGTCATCTTCACCTTCGTAACCGATCTTAAATTTGTTGTCATACTCAAATTGTCTGCGTGTGTTCCAATCTGTGCCTAATTTTAGTTTGTCACCAATCCCACCAGTAACATTAACACGAATATCCTGATTGAATACCGGTGATGACTGAGTCTGCCCGAAAGCTGAAACTGTTCCAAGATTTTGTGAATCCCATCGCCAACCAAGCCTTAAATTGACTTCACCGCTAACGTTGATATTTATCTCCGGTTTCCCAAAAATTCCACTTAATGGATTCGGTGGTATTGGAATTGTTAATCCAGTTGCCTGGCTTATCATTCTTGCCAGGTCTCCGCCTGAAAGGGCTTTCGAAAGATCATAGCTTGTGCCAAGTGAGTCCCAATAATTATTGACAAGCTGTTTTTTTCGGATTTCAAGGTATCCGTCAAGGTCAATATCATATGGATAACTCAAAATATTATTATCGAATTCTGTTCTAAAACTGATTCGATTTCCAGCTGAATCAAGATCTAAGTATTGATATAATCCTTCGGGAGGATATTTTTTTCTAAGGACATTTATTTCATTTCTTTCAAGAACCCTATAGGGAACATATACATTTTCATCATAAGCTTTGAAAGGTGTTATTCTTGGTTTGTTGATTTGTAATGTATCTTGTTCAATCTGTGGAGTTTGAAAATTAATAAACATCCAAATGGGAGAATTGACCAGAAATATTTTGTGGAAAAATGAAAACTGAAGCTGATATGAATAAACAAAATTATTGGTGATAAAATAATTAGAATTAGCAGCTTTTATATTCTGTTTCGAATAAAAGAAGAAAAAAATACATGTAAGAAAAACTATTTTTTTTACACTGCTTTGCAAAATTTTAAAAACCCAGATAATTAATACATAATCCGTATGTTGTTTGAA
>CALHRB010000058.1 GCA_938038165.1 Candidatus Kapaibacterium sp.
TTGAATTATTTTTTCAGCAAATTCTTTTTCATTATTTGGGGTTGCATACAGTGCCGCTTGCTGTGCTGAAAATCTTGTTTCTTTTAGATTATAACTAACAATAGGTTTACCCAGACTCATATACTCCATAACTTTTATCCAGGTGGAGTAGTCGTTAAGAGGATTCGAAGGATTTGGATCAACACAAATATCAGCGCTGGAAAGGTATCTGAGCAAATCCTCAAATGGAATTTTGCCAGTGAATCTGCAATATTCCTGCAATTCTAATTCTTCTCTAAGTCGTTTGAGATCTTCTAAGGAATCTCCGGGACCAATGATAACACAGTAAAAATCTTTTCGGTTAAAATGGTTAACAAGTAAGTGCAAAGATCTCAGAAGGTAATCTACTCCGTCCTGAGGACCCATAACTCCAATGTACACTAATATATTTTTCCCGCTTTGCTTTAGTTCTTTATCGGGTTCAACTTCTTTAAATAAATTTAAATCAGGACCATTTCTGACAATAAAAATATCTTCAGGTCTTTTTTTACCTCTCACAATATCAATTTCTTTATATGATTCATTTGTAGCGATCACAATGTTAGCAGACCTTAAACAAAGCTTTTCTTCGAGTAATAAGACTTTATGAATAATACCGCCATTTGTTTTATATCTTGAAAGAAACAATTCCGGGGAAAGATCATGATGGTCAAATACAAATTTTTTCCCCAATAATCTGTAAAACAGTCCAATTACAAAAAGGGTGTTGGGTGGATTATGCAGATGAACAACATCAAAACCTTCTTTTAATAAAACGATTAAGGATGTGATGAAAGCTGCAAATGTGAAATAGAAATATTCAATTATATAACCAACTTTAGTTGCAACTTTGTAAAAAAATTTCGTGAAAATTGATTTTGATTCTGTTGATTTTTTAAATACTTCAAACCAAGGAACACGGTATACTTTTACTCCTGATACATCCTCAAAGGGGCTTTGATTAGGATATTTTTTAGCTACTACACTTACTTTATATCCAGCTCTATAAAGTTTATTAGCTTCATTACGAACCCTTGTATCCTGTGGATAAGGGTTCTCGACAATCATTAAAATTTTACCAACAGATTCCTTCATATCTCTCTTTGGGTATTTCGTTATTATTAAAAAGTCTGACTAAATCAAAAAGATATATCCCGTTTTCATTTATAGCTCTTAAAAGAGGCTCTTTATAAGCAGCTTCCTTTTTACCAATCACAACAATCTCTGACTCAGCAATCATATCTTCCATATTGCTTTTCATAAGTGAACTAATGTGAGGTATTACCGTTTCAATATATCTCTTGTTAGAGCCGAAAAGTTTTGCAAGTGAAACCTCACGATCAAAAATTGAAATTTGATAACCTTTGCCTAAAAGTTTCTCAATCAATTCAACGACAGGGCTTTCCCTCAAATCATCAGTTCCTGCTTTGAAGCTAAGTCCAGCAAAACCAACCTTTTTTCTATTTAATCTGTTAATCAAGTTAAAAGCATTTTCAATCTGATTTTTATTGCTTTGAAGCAGAGAATTGAGTAGAGGTGTTTCAAGATCAAGTTCTCTGGCTTTAAAGTTTATTGCCCGCAAATCCTTTGGTAAACAAGAACCGCCAAATGCAAAACCTGGCTTGAGATAATATGGTGAAATATTCAGTTTAGTGTCTTTGGAGAATATTTCCATTACTGTGTGGCTATCAATATTTAATCTTTTACATATGTTTCCAATTTCATTTGCGAAAGTTACCTTCAGAGCATGAAATGTATTGCTGGCATACTTAACCATTTCTGCAGTTTTAATGTCGGTAAAGAATATCGGAGCTTCAATATTTTCGTATAGCTGAGCAACTAGTCCAGCACTTTTTTCATCATTGCTTCCAATAATAGTAAAAGGTGGATTATAATAATCATAAATTGATGTCCCTTCTCTCATAAATTCGGGATTCATACAAACACCGAAATCTTTGCCTAATTTCTTCCCTGAAATATTTTCCAGAGTAGGAATCAAAATGGATTCGATACTGCCCGGTAATATAGTGCTTCTGTTAACTATAACATTATAATGATTTAGATTCTTTAAATAACTACCTAAATCTTCTGCGACTTGTTTAATATATCTCAAGTCAAGACTGCCATTTTCATTACTGGGTGTACCAACACATATTATAGAAATATCTGAATCAGGAATTTCCTTATCCGAAGCTTTTAGATAACCTGAACTTACTGTTTTATTAATCAATTCATCAAGTCCTTCCTCAACAATTGGACTCTTACCTTGATTTACAATGTTCACTTTAATTGGATCAATGTCAATGCCTGTTACAATGTGATTATTTTTAGCCAAACAAGCTGCAGATACGCAACCAACATAGCCAAGACCAAAGATGTTAATTTTCATATAAATAAAAATTTGTGGGAAATTTTTTAACGATAGATAATACTCAATCATTATGCCGTAAATATAATCAAAAATATCATCGGTAAAGCTGATTTTAATGCTATTTTCTGATTAAATTTTGCAATTGCTAATTGTATAGAGAATTTGTCTCAGTTGTGGACAAATAAATTTTATGTCAGATTATTCACGAAGATT
>CALHRB010000059.1 GCA_938038165.1 Candidatus Kapaibacterium sp.
TATATGGGCAAAGTTGATGACAATTGGAAGCCTTTTTTGTTTATGGAATAAACAATTTTTTGTAGTATCTTTTTTTTTATTTTTCTTGCTGGTAAAGAGATTTTTGCTGACTTTCTAAATTAGTCAATATTTTCTTTTCCCTATATTTTTCTCGAATATTGTCAAAGCTACAGCAACCGTCTGATCCATATTATAATATTTATAATCTGCTAACCTTCCGACAAAAATAACTTTGTTATTTTGTTTCTCTCCTTCTTTTTTGTATTTGAGATAAATTTCATCGTTTTCTTTTCGGGGGATGGGATAATACGGGTCGTTTTGACCGATTTCATATATTTCAGAAAATTCTTTGGCAATAACAGTCATATTAGATTCGGTTTCCAAAAAATGTTTAAATTCTGTTATTCTTGTAAAATCATAATTATTGGGATAATTAACCTGTGCAACCTCCTGAAAAAAATCCCTGCTGATTTCATCGTATTCAAATCTAAGACTTCTATAGGGCAGTTCGCCGTGTTTATATTCAAAATATTCATCGATTGGTCCGGTGAAAATTATTTTTTTATAATTTATGTCTTTGGGTAAGTTAGTGTAATCAGTGTTTAAAAGAACTGTAATATTATTATGACTAAGAATATTTTTGACCAATTCTGTATAGCCATTTGACGGAATACCCTGATATGTATCCTGAAAATATCTGTCATCACGGCTGATATGGACAGGCACTCTTGAAGTTACCGTGAAATCAAGCTCTTCGGGCTTTAGATTCCATTGTTTTAATGTATAACCCAAAAATACGTTTTTGTAAATATAATCAGCCAAAAAGCTAATATCTGCATTTGAATGATTTTTCAACTTTAGGATTGGAATCTTGATTCCGTAACCAAAGTTTTTTATGAGCAGCTCTTCAAGTTTTTCAGCGAATTTCTTGGGGAAAAGTTGATAGATTGAATTCAGATTGAAAGGGACCGGAACTTTTTTACCCTCCACAACAGCTAATACCTTATGAAAGTAAAGATGCCATTTTGTAAATGTTGAAAGATAATCCCAAACTTTTTTGATATTTGTGTGAAAAATATGGGGACCAAATTTGTGAATCATTATTCCGCTTTCGTGGGAATAATCATAGCAATGACCGGCAATGTGATCTTTTTTATCTATAACTAGAACTTTTTTATTAAGTTGTGAAGCAATTCTTTCAGCTAAAACTGAGCCGGAAAGCCCTGCTCCAACAATTAAGTAATCATATTTCATCTTTTAAGGTACCCCATTAGTTCGTTTATTGTAATTAATTTAAAAGTAAAGATTAACACAAAATAAGCCAAAAATGATAATAAAGCAGCTATAAAAATATTCAGACCATTAATATATAGCAAATACCCTAACCCACAAGAAATAAGAGATAACAAAATTAATACCAGCAATTTGAAAAATTCGAATTTTCTAACAGTTAAATAATAAGCTCTTGCTAGCCCGATAAAAACTGCTGTTTCGCTTAATATAGTTCCAATTGCTGCACCTATAGCACCATATCTGGGAATTAAAAAAATATTAGCAATAACGTTGGTTATACCCCCCGCAATAATTGCGGATAACACCTTGCTTTCCATTTTCCAAGCTATAAGTGGTGATGAAAAATTTATGTTCATATACATAATTAAAACCGTTACCATTACAATTCGTATAACCGGAAGCACATCAATATAATTACTTCCAAATATTATAACTATACCGTTAGCAAATGTAAATAATCCAACAGCAATGATTGACCCGAACATGTAACTAAGCAATGAAAACTTGCTCATAATTTTGATTCTATCATCTCTAAGTTCAGCTCTTGAAAAATTTGGGAAAAAAGCATTCTGGAAAATTGATGAAGGAACCAATGAAAACAAGGTAATAGAGAAGGCAGCACTATAAATTCCTGTTTCAACATTGGATTTCATAAATCCAAGCATATTTATATTTAGGTAATTATAAATAGTGATTATAAAAAATATTAAACCCAGCCTTATAGATGACTTTGTCATTTGTCTGAAATAAACCCAATCGAAATCAAGCTTTATTCCACCATATTCTTTGATATAGTAAATAATCAGCCAGATTGTATTGATTGCTAAGGAAGCAGATGTAATTATAACCGCAATGATAGTGTCATCAGGGTGATGGACAAGCAAAATAACACCAAGCAAGTTCAGAATGCTTACTGCCACCTGACGAATAGCTACTATCTCCATTCTTTCAAGACCTATATAGACCCAGTTCAATAAGAAGGCGTTTGAAAATATTTGAGTGCCAACTATGATTAAAACAATTTTTACTAAGTCTGGTTTATCAAGGAAAAAGACAATTACAAGGAATATAATGTAAGCAAGCAAGGAAAGAATTAACCTGATTGTAAATATTGTATTTACATTTTTTTGCAGGCTTGATTTGTCTTTTGCAATTTCACGGATACCATAGGTATCGTAACCAAGCCCGACAACAAGAATGAAGTACATAACAAAAGCTTTGGCAAAATTAATTATACCAAAGCCTTCTGGACTGAGCACCCTTGCAACATAAATTGTGAAAATTACGGTCAGACCTTGCTTTGCAACTTCAGCGACCGAAAGGGACAACATGTTTTTTAGGATTAATCTTGCTCCGGACATTGTTGTCGTCTATCTCCACCATTCAAGTTGAAGCTCAGGAAAGGGCGAGTTCCTTTTTTCTGTTTCCTCAAGGAAAAGGAAATCCTGATGGTTGATTAATCCTGTTTCGATAAATTTTTCAGCAATATCGCACAATTTATTGAAATCTGAGTGATGATAAGAAAATCTTTGCTCGGCATAATCTCTGGCTGATTGAGTGGTTATTAAGAACTGCCAATCAGAAGCCTGCAACAACATCATCTCACGAAGAGCCTGAGTGAGTATTCTTCTCAAATCTGCGTCAAGTTTTGCCTTCCCTTCATAATCTTTCTCCTGTGTAAAATCATTAAATTTTTGCATTATAAGGTTCCAGCGGTTTTCATTGTTATAAATTACTTCCCATGTCCATTTGGTTTCTTCGTTAATCCAAACATCATGATTATTGTTTTTACCCCAGGACCCCTCTGGCATACCTTTAACCTCAAGTGGTTTCATCCTGAAAAGCTCTTCAGAGGCAGTAGCCATATTAACGTAAGGAGAGTGAGAAAGACCCTTTGCCAATGCTCTTATGAATTCAGGTCCCTCGAACCACCAATGACCGAAAAGTTCTGTATCGAATGGTGTGCAAAGTGTTCCGGTCCTTTTCTTTTCATTCCTAAACCAATTTAAAGTATTTTCGATGTGATGAATGAAATGATTGGATTGCAGATCAATTTTTTTCTGAGTCCAATCCGGATGATAAAGCGATTTATACATCATATCAGCTTTTGTGTCTGTTACCCTCCAGTATCTAATCATTGAATCAAGATGTTTTTTATGGAAATCCAAATAATCTGGCTCACCGGGATAACCCATTTCGCCACTCCAAACCTGCATTGATATTTTATGATGGCGTGAAAAAGCTACAGCAGTGCCGTATTCAACTTTCTCGCTTGAACTAACATTAAAAATCATTAATGGGGTATTCTCAAAAAATGCCTTTTTTAAATGTGATGACTGTGATTCGAGTGAAATAAATCGTTCCTTTGAAAAATCAAGATACATTCCAATAGGATAAGCCCTTTGAATAAGGTTTTCGTCAGTAATGAAGTATTCAATGTGATGTTTGGCTAAGAATTGCTCAATACCCGGTCTCAACCTTGGATGATGAAATGGATGAATTGGTAGAAGTGATTTCCATTCATAAGAAGGTCTATAGGCACATTCTGGGAGCCAAATTCCACGTGGATTTCTGCCAAAATGTTTTTTATAATTTTCAACTGCAGCTTTAATTTGTAGATTAATACTTCTGTCATCTCCCAATAATGGTAAATAACCGTGTGTTGCTCCGCAAGTCAGTATTTCGACTGCTCCATTATCTTGTAATTCTTTGAAAGCTTTAATAATAGAAGCATTATATCTGTATAAGAAATCATTTTTTCTTTGTTCATACCAATGCTGCCAGAAACGAGTCAAATAAATATGATGTTCATCCCAGCCCCAGTCAGTAAAGTTCTTTTCATCTTTTTGTGCAGCTAATATTTTCTGATTGCAATAGTCAATGAAGATATATTTGAATTCAGGGTGCTCAAGTTGTTCACAAAGGACAGGAGAAATATCAAGACTAACTTTCGGCGAAATCCCCTCATTCAATAAATCGTTAAATACATTTAATAAAGGTATATAGCATTCAGAAACTGCTTCAGTTAGCCATTCAACGCCGTGAGGCCAGTTACCGTGATGCAGAACCCAAGGCAAATGAGTATGCAAAATCAAAACATAATTTCCAGCAAACATTCTTCATCCTTAAATGTTTTTTAATTCAGTATTAAATTAATATCCTTAAATTAATAGTTTTTGGCATTATTTCTTTATATTTTTCTAAATAAGTTTTGAGATCTTCAGCGGTTGTAGAATCAAGGGCATAAAAGGTAACTTCATCCATTCCGCATACTTCATTATTTTCAATTTTCCATGTTGCTACCCTAATTAATTTAGGGTTGGATTTTATCTCTTGTGTGAACCAAGACTCAAAAATTACCAAAATTTTGCAATTTTTTTTCTCTAAGTAATCATAGAAATATTCTTGTGAATATACTCTCGCAATCTTTGCTTTAGTGATGTTATTATCAGCCAAACCGTAAACATCTATGACATTCACTTTTGATGACAGGCTTACCAATCCTATATCGTTCATCCCAATGGGGATATTTTTGTAGTATTTATCTAAAAATTTCGAGATAAGAAACTGCTGTTCATAAATGTTTATTGGAGCAAATCTTAATTTATTATGTGATTCTAAACCTCGGTGAATAAATGGAATTATCAGCAAAAAAGTAAGAAAAATAATTAATAGTCTTCCTTTTGGTATGGTAAAGAAATTGCTTTTGTTGAAGTTCTCTACTAATAATTTCATTAAAAATGGCAGTAAGCAAATGAGGAAGATGCCTGTTAAATATGCTTCATATCTATAGAACCAGCCTGTTTTGGCAAATTGTAAATGTAAAATCGAAGTAATTAAGAATACTGATATTAAATCTTTGACATATTCAGTTTTTTCTTGAAAAGGGAGATTTGCCTTGTACGACTCAATATTATTGCTTGATACAATTTCTAAAAAATTGTTTTTATTTTGAAAATGAATGTATATCAATAAACCAATACTGATTAAAAATGCAATTAATAAATGAGAGTTCTCAGCCAGATTGATTACACCTGAATAAATATATCTGTGAGTAAAAGATATTATTGAGTTGGTTACTTCATACCCTTTAAGCAGGATTGGATTTGGGAAGAAAAGACTACCTTGACTAACTGAGTAAAGACCAATTATAATATGTGGCACAATTGCAAAAAAAGCAATAATTGAGAAATATTTTGTTCTGATTGGGGACTTAATCATTATAATTGATGTAGCAATTATCAAGAAAATAGATTCATATCGAACTAAAGTCAATAGAATTGATAATATTGCCAAGAATATAAAGTTTTTTATTTTTTTTCCTTGTGCATATTTCAGATTGAGCGTTACAATTATGAATAAAAGGGATAATAACAGATGCAACAAATGTTCCATTCCGATAAAAATCATTGGTATTATCGGAATACTAAGTATTATCAAAACAATCAATACGAATAAAGAAATTAAATTAGCTAATGATTTATTTACAACTTTAAAGCTGAAAATGATAATGAGTATTGAAATTAAAATATTTAGATAAAACGGAACAAGCTCATTGTAACCAAAAATTATAAATATAATTATTAAAATGACAGTCCAAAGAGGTGAGGATGTTGTAAAACCAAATTCTTCCGGATTTATTCCAATTTTTCCATTCTCGATGAAATTTTTTGATAATGACAGATGAATATAAGTATCATCAAGTCCATAGATGAAATGACCTGAACAAGAATTTATTATAAAATGATAATAAAAATAAACAACTAACAGGAGCAAAAAAATTGCTGAGGATAATAATAATGCCTTTTTCAATACTTTTTCTAAAGTTTAATTAAAAAGGTAGATGATTTATTATGATTATGTTAAATCAATGTCTAATATTAAGCTATAAAAATAAATTAATTAATCTTTGGGAAATCCGGAAAGCCGAAATTTCTATCCTGTCTTTCAAGTTTGATTTCCCCAAATTGCTGTTCATATTTTGCAATGTTATCAATCATTGCATTCATAAGAAGTTTAGCATGTTGGGGAGTCATAATTATTCTTGCAAGAACTTTACTTTTTGATATCCCCGGTAGAATTCTTGTGAAATCAACAATGAACTCAGCTGGGGAATGAGATATAATTGCTAAGTTAGAATAAATACCCTCTGCTTCTTTTTCCCCTAATTCAATATTGATTTGTTGTTGAATAGGTTGATCAGGATTTTTTTTGTCGTTCATATTCATT
>CALHRB010000060.1 GCA_938038165.1 Candidatus Kapaibacterium sp.
ACAATTTCCTATTCTGCTGGTGTTTTGATGAGGTCAATTGCGCCATTCGACAAAGGTTCAAATGTGCTTAACTCATTCAATCTTGATTCTTCAGCTCACAAAAACAACAAAATATTGAATAACGAAATTAGTGGTTTTGGTTATGGCATTGTCTCAATCGGAACTGGTATGCTTTTCGACCAAAACACTCAGACTTATAAGAATTTTTATGCAAATAATAACCTAATTTCCGGAAACACGATTTTTGATGTCTGCAGAGCTGGTATTTTTGTTGGTTTCGAGGACAATACCGTTATCGAAAAAAACAGGATTTACCGTGTTACAGGTAGCTCTGCTACTGATGCAGCTGGGATTATTGCCGGAGGCGAAGGTAATGCTAACTATCCGGGATATAACAACACAAGATTAACTATTTCTGGTAATGAGATTAGCCATGTTAATTCAAGTGTATTCGCACTTGGTATTAAAGTTGAGCAAACCCTTCTAACCTATCCCTCTTCACCTATGACTGACGGCCTCTTCCCAACGATACCTGAAAATGTAAAAATTATTAATAATGCTATCTGGGGATTATATACAACAAATACAACAGCTAATCGTGCCGGTATTCATTTGTTCACTTCAAGAACAACTGCCAATACTGATTGGCTGACAAAAATGATTACACCAAGATATCCAAATCATTTCACAAGAAATGATATGATAATCAATAATACTATCAGGATACTTTCCAACAATGGTTTAAATTCTAATGGTGCTGTTGCCGGCATTGGTGTTCAGAATGCCATAGGAACAAAAATCTATAACAATGCAATCGCACTGGAAGACAGAGATGTTTCAAAGGTTAATCCTGTCTATGCAGCCATATTCTATCAAGGACAAACCCCGTCAAATCAGACCTTTACATCTGATAGAAACGCATTCTGGTATGTTAATAATTCCGGCGGAACAATTTATAGGTTTATCTTAACCGATGATAAAAACAATAACATTGATGTGGGTCTAAGAGATGAATATACATCATTATCTCAATGGCAAGCCTGGACCGGACAGGATATGAATTCAATATTTGGTGATTTCACTAACGATTTAACATTAGTTGGAACTGAACCAAACCAAAAATTAAGAATTAAATCAAACCCTGTTCCTCTCGGTTCTATATTAAGCAACCGTGGGGATAGATTCACCTGGCTTACAACCGATATTGACGGCAATCCAAGAGGACCATCTGGCACAAGATATGATATCGGTGCTTCAGAATTTTCAGGAAATCAATACCTGACAGATGTTGAAGCAATAATGATATCAGAACCAATTTCATATAAAACAACAACCGGCAAGTTCAGCGAAGCCGAATATATCATGACTGCCGCACCTGTTGAAATAAAAGCCAGATTCAGAAACAACGGTAACCTTCAACTTTCAGGGATTCAGGCGTATCTAAGAATTTACAGGGAATTGCCAAACGGACAATTCTCAACTTCCACCGAAATCCCGTTACAAACAGTCGAAATTCAAACAATACCTTCCTCTGAAACAGTCGAAGTTGCCTTCAATTTAGCTGATGGTAACGGATTGGATTTCTATCCTTCTACTTACGGTGATTTCAGAGGTACTGTTCCAGCTTATGTTGTTCCTGAAGAATTCAGAACAATGGAAGCAAATGTAACACCTAAATACAAAATCGAAGTCTCTGTCAATGCAGACCAGAACAATAACAACAACATAATTTCAAAGGTTGTCAGATTTTACATTCAGCGTTCTCCTTTCAAAATCCTTTTGTCAGCCGAAAACAGCAACGTAACTTTAGCAGCTAATTCACCTGTTGATGTTATAGCTGGCAAGCTGAATTATGATACCTTGGTCTCTGGACTAAATCAGCTTGGATGGTTTATTAATATGGACTCTGATCCGAGACGTTATGATTATGATGTTTTCGAAAGAAAAGGTTGGGAACCAAGAGCCGTTGATTACACTCCGTATAGAACCTTAATTTGGTCAGACGGAGATGACAAACCCGCAACAAGAATTGAAAGAAGCGATATACTGAAATTCCTTAACGAAGGCGACAGAATTCACAAGAAAAATTTAATGATTGGAAGCCAGGAAATGGTCAGACTTCACAGCCAAAACGATGCCAACATGGATCAATACTTTATTAATAATGTCCTTAAAGCTGTTAATGTTTCTCCTGGCAATCCGCTCGGTGCAAATGTTAGTAATGATGGGAATGAAGCTGTTGGCTATGCTTTGTTCAAGGGATTAAAACAAAGAATTTCTTCTACTCAATACAGCGGGGACAGACCTCCTTATTGCGGAATTATGTCAATTTCACCCGAGGGTCAAGGACTTTCATTGCCCGCTTATTTCTATACTAATCACTCAGCAACTCCTGATGATAGTACTGTTGGAGTAGCAACAGCCTCCCTAAATTACAACATAGCACATATCGGAGTTGACTGGAGACATTGGTCTAATATCGCTTTGGCATTAAGGTCAATTATTGATTGGCTTGAGAAAAACGGCGGTGTAATTCCTGTTGAGCTTGTTAATTTTGAAGCCAATCCTGCTGGAGAAAGAGTCATTATTAACTGGACTACAGCAAGTGAATTTAATACTGACCGTTTTGAAATTCAAAGAGCAGTCAAAAACGAATCAGGTCTAACTCAGTTTTTAAATATTGCTACTGAAAAAGCAGCTGGTCAAAGTAATAATCTTAGAAATTATGGTCCAATAGTTGACAGAGATGTCAAATTTGGCAATATATATTTGTACAGATTAAAAATGATTGATCTTGATGGCTTATATGAATATAGTAATGAGGTTGAAGTAAGATTTGACGAAAGTGGTTCTGTTTGGCTCGGCGAAGCAAAACCAAATCCTGCATATAACGAAGCAAGATTTACTTACAGCATAAACGAACCATCAAATATTGACATCTCTCTTTATGACTTAAATGGTAAAGTCATCATGAATCTATTTAAAGGAATGGCAAATCAAGGTTCGAATGAAATAAAAATCGACCTGAGCAAAGTTCCAAGCGGTGTTTATAATTATATTCTTGATGCTAACGGACAAAAGTTTTACAGAAGGTTACAAGTAATTAAATAAACTTTCTGAAACCTACTTAATATCTGAGGCTGCCTCATTTTCGAGGCAGCCTTTTTTTTATAGAATTGTCTATTATTAAGCAGAATATTTAAAAATATTTTGATAATAATTTTCAGAATCAAAAACTACAATTACTAACATATTGAATTATATATAATTACAATCATTTTTAAAATTTAGTATGATTTTTGATAAATCATTAAATGTTGAAAAAATTTTAATAATGATTAAAATGAAAAACAATATAATTTCAGCTATAATACTGATTTTTAACCTTTATCTTCAATCCAATGCTGAAAGCATCATAGAAAAAATTGAGATAAATCCATTGAATAGAACAATGATATATTTATCCGAAAAACCTGATGCATTCAATGCGGAACTATCGCCAAGCAAAGAAAAAATAGCACTTAGATTGGAGAATACAAAGACCAAAAACATTACTAATATTTATGGTAGTACAGGAATCATAAAAAATATCACTGTTAACTCTTTTAAAAACTTTTCTGAAGTATTGGTTGAAATGAGTGGTAAAAGGGGATTTACTTTGAATTATCTTCCCTACTCCAAATCAATTATGCTTGAGGTCTTTGATTGGAATAAACTGACAAAAGAAGAAGATTTTTATCGGCTGGGTTTATTATCATATAATGACGGACTTCTTAAAGAAGCAGAACATTATTTCAGGAATTCAGCCTCTAAAGATATACCAAATGCATATTTCTTTCTTGGATTGATTAATATGACAAAAGGAAAAAATTTGGAAGCTCTGGATAACTTTCAATCCGCTGAAAAGTTTAACTGTAACATTATTGATAATTCCGCTGGTCTTTCAGAAGCTTTCAGATTAGTACAGAATTCAAAAAAATCAAACTTATATCGTGCTAAATTTCAGGAAAAGACGGGTATTAATGAAATTGATGCACTTTTTAATGCCGAGCTTAGTCAATTTGATAACAAGGTTGAAAATTTTGAACCTACATTTTTATCTTCAAATCTAAATTTAGAAAATTCAACATCGGATATTGATTCTTCAACTCAAATAAAAATAGCACCATCGGATTCTATTAAAAATATCTCAAAATATGAAATTATCGAAACTCCTATAACTTCTCAAAGTAATAATCAAACTACAAATAATTTACCCGATTGGGTCACCAACGGAGTCTCGTATATTTTGTTAGTCTTGGTTTTATTTGTCCTGCTTATCATTTCACTTTACAAGAAATGGAGAAACGAGCAAATTCTTCAGCAAAAAAAGTTTAATAATCAAAAATTTCAGGAAAATTTGAATCAAGCAAGAAAAAATGTTGCTAATTCTAAACAAATGGCTAATATTTACCAAAAATATGATAAAAGCTCAAAACAAGAACAGAATAACACAGTAGATAATAAGGAAAATCTTAGCAAGCCAGAACCTACTAAAAATGTGGAAAAACAAGTCAATGAAATTGAA
>CALHRB010000061.1 GCA_938038165.1 Candidatus Kapaibacterium sp.
ATTCATTTTTTCCATTAGAAATACAAAATCAATTAATGGTTTATCAAAGTGAAAAGAAATTTTACAAAACAATTTGCGATGAATATGATGGTTTATTTGAGACTATTGATAGTATCAAAAAAATGGATTTCTTCCCTAATATCCCTTTGAGAATACTCACCAGAGATGATCAGGTTATGACGGAAACATTCAGGCAACTGGGACTTCCAAAAGAAAAGGCTTTAGAAATTGAAAATCTTTGGCAAAATCATCAGAAATCACTTATGAATCTATCAAATTTGAGTGTTCATAAATTGATAAAAGGCAGTAACCATATGATGCACATAACTAATCCTGATCAAATAATAGAGGAAGCAAAGCAAATGATCGAGGAAGACAGAAAAAGCAAAGTTACTTTTATATATTAATTCTTTTATCTATGTGCGGTAGATTTGCTCTTTCGGCAAAAACAAGTCAAATAGAAAAGCTATTACCAGGACTTAAAACTGATAATGAAATTAGTCCAAGATACAATATAGCACCATCTCAAAATGTCAAGGTTATACTCAACTCCCAACCTGATCAAATTGTTGATGCTTTTTGGGGCTTGCTGCCATCCTGGGCAAACGATAGAACAATTGCTTCGAAAATGATTAATGCAAGAGTCGAAACACTTCTCGAAAAACCTTCATTCAAAAATTCTTTTCGTAATAAAAGGTGTCTTATTATCGCTGATGCCTTTTATGAATGGAAAACCGATAAGCAAACAAAGACAAAGACACCATTTCTGATCAGACTGAAATCAGGAGAACCTTTTACATTTGCCGGTCTATGGGATGTTTGGATTAACAGAGAATCAGAAAAAAATGAAGAAATCTTAACGACAACTATCATTACAACAGAACCTAACGATTTGATAGCTACTATTCACAACAGGATGCCTGTGATTATTCCCGGGAATCTCCGTGAAATATGGCTGGATAGAAACTCAAATACTCAAGAACTGCAAAAATTAATTTCTGTCCCCTATAATAGCGATGAAATGATTGCTTATCAAGTATCCAAAATGGTTAACAATCCAGCAATTGACATGGAAACCTGCATATATCCAGTTAATTTTTGTGAAAAAAATCTTGAGTGATATATTTTCAAATCCAAAAAAATGCTATTCAAAAGTTTTAAAAATCTCTATAAATTAAAAATTCAAGTTCTACAGATGTTTATGTCATACTTTTGGAAAATTTATCAAAATATTTGACAAAACAAAGCTTAATAAAAATTTAATAATTATTAATTCTTTTCGTTAAATAGTCTTTTATTATTTAATTGAAAAAAAACAACAGATGGAAGCAAATAATTCAGAGAACCTTGAATCAAAGGGTAATCGCCCCTCTAATTTTATTAAAACAATCATTGAAGAAGATCTAAAAACAAATAAGTGGGGTGGCAAAGTTCATACAAGATTCCCTCCAGAGCCAAATGGATATCTTCATATCGGTCACGCAAAATCCATTTGCCTCAATTTTGGTTTAGCTGAGGAATACTATGGAAAATGCAATCTTAGATTTGATGATACGAATCCGACAAAGGAAGAAGTCGAATATGTTGAATCAATCAAGGAAGATGTCCGTTGGTTAGGATTCGATTGGGAAGACCGTGAATACTATGCTTCTGATTATTTCCAACAGTTATACGAATGGGCAATTAAATTAATAAAAAAAGGTAAGGCATTCGTTTGCGATTTATCCCCCGAGGAAGTTCGACAATATCGAGGAACATTAACTGAACCGGGAATTGAAAGCCCATACAGAAATCGTTCAATCGAAGAAAATCTGGATTTATTCGAGAGGATGAAAAATGGCGAATTCCCCGATGGTTCAAGGACTCTCAGAGCTAAAATCGATATGAAGCACCCTAATCTTAATATGCGAGACCCTGTTATGTATCGTATTCTTCACGAAGAACATCACAGAACAGGCAAAAAATGGTGTATTTATCCAATGTACGACTATGCTCACGGACAGTCTGATTCAATCGAGGGAATTACCCATTCAATCTGCACTTTAGAATTTGAAGATCATCGTCCACTATATGACTGGTTTTGCAATGAGCTCGAAATTCACCATCCTCAACAGATAGAATTTGCAAGATTGAACCTCACATACACCTTGATGAGCAAAAGAAAACTCTTGGAGCTTGTCAAAGAAGGCATTGTAAACGGATGGGATGACCCAAGAATGCCGACAATTTCCGGATTTCGAAGAAGGGGTTATACTCCAGAATCAATCAGAAACTTTGCGGATAGAGTTGGAGTGGCTAAAAGCGAAAGTATCGTTGATTATGCTCTTCTTGAATTCTGTATAAGAGAACATTTGAATAAAATAGCAAAAAGAGTGCTTGCTGTAATTAACCCTTTGAAGGTCATTATTACTAATTACCCCGAAAACGCTGAAGAAGAACTTGAAGCCATCAATAATCCGGAAGATTTATCAATGGGAACAAGAAAAATCAAATTCACGAGAGAGATTTTCATTGAAAGAGATGATTTTATGCTAAATCCTCCAAAAAAATATTACCGACTATCACCGGGAAAAGAAGTAAGATTAAGATATGGTTATTATATTACTTGCACCGGTTATAAAACTGATGAAAACACCGGCGAAATCCTTGAAGTTTACTGCACTTATGACCCAGAAACCAAAGGCGGTCAATCCCCCGACGGTAGAAAAGTGCAGGGAACCATTCATTGGGTTTCAACAAGGTATTCTATTGAAGCCGAAGCCCGTCTTTATGAACAGCTGTTTATCAAAGAAGACCCTGATGATTATCCAGAGGGAGGTTCCTGGAGAGACAATATTAACCCTGACTCTTTGAAAATTGTCAATATCAAAATTGAACCAACCATTTTGGAAGATGTTTTAACTCAGAAATTCCAGTTCGAGCGTGTCGGTTATTTTTGTTTTGACAAAGAATCAACTAAAGAAAAATTGATTTTTAATCGAACTGTTACCTTAAGGGACACCTGGGCAAAAATCAGCAAGACATCATAATTTACAGTTAATAAAATCAATAATAGTATCTCCGGTTTCTTTAGTATTTATCAATTCAAAACCGTGGGGAGGTATGACTTTCAGCATTTTGCTATGTTCAACTATGATTATTGAATTTTTTTTGTAAACATTATTTGTTCTTATTGCTTCTAATACTAAATTCTCTAACCTTTTTTCATATGGAGCATCAATAAATATAATATCTGGTTCTGGAAGTAAATATTCAGAGAATTTCTTAAGAAAATTCAGTACATCTTTTTTAAGAATTAATATCTGTTTGTCAGAAAGATTCAATTTTTCACTAACTTTTTTTATAATTTCACAAGATTTGATATTAATGTCAACGAAACAGCAAAAATCCGCCCCCCTGCTTATTGACTCGAACCCATAAGCTCCCGTTCCTGCGTAAAGGTCATAAACAATTTTGTTTTCAAGTTCAATAAAATTCCGGAGGATGTTAAAAACACTTTCCCTTACAAAGTCCGTTGTAGGTCTGGTTTCAGGGGGAAGCCTAAAATCGAATCGTCTGCCACCGAACTTTCCGGAAATAATTCTCATAATCAGTAGATTTTGAATCTTTTATGGTATGGATTGATACTTCCGCCTATGCAAGGAGGATAGATATGGGCAGTCCTCTGGCAATATTCAATTTCTCTTTTCGATAGATAAGTGGACATCATTCTGAAAGAATTCATCTTTATAACTTTTATATCTTTATCGTTAAAGATATTTGATGTCTCCTTCAATATTTCTTGGGTTAACCCAATGCCAAACATCAAGATTTGTTCAATTTTTACTTGATATTTTTCCTGAAATTTTTGGATTTCATCTTCGCAAATAATTGGGATATCATGTTTTTTATGAAAATTCAATAAATTATAATAAACCGGTTGAACTTTATGAAGGATGCTTAAATCAATGAATTGATTTTGTAAACCAATTATAACTGTATTCTTTGAAGCTATTTCGGGGTAGTTATATATAAACGCTGAATGGGCATTCAATTGGCTGATTTCGACATTATCAACA
>CALHRB010000062.1 GCA_938038165.1 Candidatus Kapaibacterium sp.
AGCAGTTTAATAGGTATTAGAGTGAATACAGCCCACCAGAAACCAGCGGAAAACAAAGCTATTCGAACTGCATAGCCTTCAGAAATATTTATTTTCTCCGCATTTGTATATAGTAATATGTTTATCAGAAGAATTAGCCCACCTCCAATATAGCCTAAAGCCCACCCGATAGATGAGACTTTATCTCTATCTTCTACTTCTGCTATTTCATTCAAAAATGAATTATAAACTACAACTGAAGAACCAAAACTAAGATTTGCAATCACTAATAAGAAGCTGCCAAGAAGAAAATTGCCTCCTTCAAGAAAATATAAACCCATAGTTGAAAAGGAGCCAAGAAAAGCAAAAAAACCGAGTAATAGTTTTTTCGATTTTGTATAATCAGCTATTGAGCCTAAATAAGGCAGTAAAAAAAATTGAAGTATGACAGAAAATGAAATCGTGTAAGCAAATAAAGACTCGGCATAAATAGGAATAGAAAAAATATAAACGTTTTTATCAGCATCAGCTGCATTTAGAGCTATATTAGATAAATATGGTCCAAGAAATACTGTTATAACAATAGTATAAAAGGCAGAATTTGCCCAATCATAAAAATACCAGCCTATTCTTTCTTTTCTGCTCGATCTTTGCATAAAATGAAATTTAACGACAATTTATAAAATCCAGATAAATCCTAAATTCATTTTCTTTTAAATTTTTCTGTTAAAAAAGATTTTGTGTCCTTAAATCCTCTGAACAGATAAATGAATTTGAAACCAATATTTCGCTTGATGTAAAAATAACTGAGTATTCCCAAAGACATTGTGTAAGTTAAATATCCCAATGGTATTAATTTTTCTGTACCACCCAAACCAACCAGCAATGTTACAATAACAAACAAAACAGCTGATATTAAAACAAAATTGAAAACAACGAAAGGTTTTCCTTGTGCATTTATAATTACAGATAATATCACAAATGGCAAAAATAAAGCACTCAATATGAGAATATTAAAATGACTTATCGAAAAATAGTATTTTTCAGGGAAGAACAATTTTATGAAAAAATTGCTCAATCCGAGCTCAAGCAATAAAACTGCAAAAGCATAAATAATCAATAAAAACGAGACTGACTTTGTTATCAAATCTGATAATGCTTTTTTGTCGTTCTTTTCCACTTGTCTTACAGCAGCAGGATATATCAAACCATATGCTGCATTGTTTGCCTCGTCAAACAATCTAAAAAGTGTTTTAGCTGATCCATAAACCCCAATTGTTGCTGATGGAAAGAATAGTTTCAAAAATACAACATCTAAATTCTTGGGAATCGAATGACCTAATGTTGAAAGTGTCATTGGAAAACTAAATTTCAGTAATTCCTTTATTTTTGTATCTCCCTTTAAGCCAAAAATTAAATTTTTTCTTGTTAGGAATAATGATATTAAGGAGCTTAGTGCCATACCGATATAGTAAATATTTACCATATCCTCGAACCTGAATGTTTTATAAGAAATCAAAATATAGATAGTTAAGGCAGACATCGAACCAAAAAAACCGAGGTCAGTAAAAAATAATCCTTTCATATTATGATCTCGGTAGAAAAACTTCAGGCAGTATGTTCGTGGTATCGTTAACAAAGTTAGAAAAACTAATGAGTTGGTTACCAGATAGAAATTCTCCTCCTTAAAAATATCAATCCAGAAATCGGTAAGAATATAAAAAATCGCCGAAGAACCAATTACCAAAATCAGATGGATAATCAGAGCCAATAAATTTACTTTTTTTCTTGATTCTTGCCTCATTCCAAACTGAATGATGTTATTGAGAGCAAAAGAATCAGAAATATTAAAAATCCAGGTGTGAATTCCAATTAATAATGCATACAATCCAAACTCTTCCGGCTCCAAATTTCTTATTTGGAAAAGTTGAATAAAACCATATATAACAAAAAGTGCCTTATCAGCTAATGACCAAGCAATTTTATCTATATTTTCTTGAACTTTCATATTTTATTCATCGTTATTTTCCATTCTATTTTAGGTTTTGAACAGCTTATCATTATTGTCTTATTTTTTATTATCTTTCCATATTCCGGCGAACAGAAACTTTCTTCAATTTTCAGTTCTCCTTCAACAGAATAAATTTGTAATTTCGAATGATTAAAACTTAATTCAACTGTTTGCTTGTCTGTTTGTTTTATATCTGTTATCAAAGGATTCAAATGAAAGGCAACTGTCTTTTCAAAATTCACTTCATTCAAGTCCTGTCCATAAATTATATTATCAGATATTTTAATCTTCCTTGTAGTCAGTTTACCAAAACCATAGTGAATTCCCTCAAATTCATTATCCGTAATTTTTATAATTTTTGCTTTTGAAGTATCTCTCAGCCAAAATAAGTCATCTTTTTTGCCATCATTCCATTGATTTTGTTCAAGTCCTTGAATTGACAAAGTATTATGCATTTCAGTTGAACGAAACTTATTTCTCATTTTGTGATTTCCGGTATAAATATAAGTTCCGCTATCAATAAAAACAGGAAAATCATACATCAAAAGGATAATTGACAGTTGATCGTTATGAGCATGCCCTCCCTTTCCTTTCTGACCAATAGAGCCACATCTAAAAAATATTTGAAAAGCTGGATTGTTGATTATGTAAAGTCCAAAATCATTAAATGAAATCA
>CALHRB010000063.1 GCA_938038165.1 Candidatus Kapaibacterium sp.
TGCCAGAAGTATGGGTATTGTTGTTGAAGGTTAATCAATATCATTCAAAAGGAAAGAGATAAATATGAAAAAGCACGGTAAAAGATACAGTTCATTAGTAAAAAGTATAAATCAACAGGAAATTTATCCCTATCAAGAAGCCGTCGAGATAATTAAAAAGACTGCCAATGCCAAATTTGATGAGTCATTTGAAATTGCAATGAATTTGGGAGTTGATCCACGAAAAGCTGATCAATTGGTCCGGGGTACTGTTTCCTTGCCCCACGGAACTGGCAAGCAGGTCAAAGTTCTTGTATTGGCAAAACCACCGAAAGATCAGGAAGCTCTCGATGCAGGAGCCGAATTTGCCGGTCTTGATGAATATGTCGAAAAAATAAAAGGCGGCTGGACTGAAATTGACGTTATTATTGCCACTCCTGATGTTATGGGCGAAGTTGGTAAATTAGGAAGAATCCTTGGTCCCCGAGGTTTAATGCCCAATCCAAAGAGCGGAACTGTAACATTCGATATTGCTCAGGCAGTCAAAGACGTCAAAGCGGGAAAAATTGAATATAGAGTTGACAAAACAGGAAATATTCACGCCTCGATCGGCAAATGCTCCTTTACTAAAGAACAGTTAGCCGAAAACCTAAATGTATTTGTTAACAGCGTAATTAGAGCTAAACCCGCAACAGCCAAAGGGAAATATATCAAGAGTGTGTTTTTCAGTTCAACAATGGGACCAAGCGTTAGGGTTAATGAATTATCTTTCCAGCAAAAAGACTAAATTATTTAAAAATGAATATTACGTACTCTTTTAACGGCAAAGCTTCTCGAATCCGTATGGATTTGTTGCCGTTTTAATGGTAATTATCAATAAATAAGGTATGTATGGTTAATCAGGAGAAAAAACGACAGATAGTTGCAGAGCTTGTAGAAAAGTTTCAGAAAGCTAATGGTTTCTATTTCGTTGATTTTATGGGTATGAGCGTAGAATCAGCGGTGACATTTCGCAGAGATCTGAAAAAGTCAAGTATGGAACTTAAAGTAGCCAAAAACACTTTAATTCAAAGGGCTTTATCAGAGGTGGGATCTTTCAATATTCCTGAAGAAAAGTTCAAAGGTGCCACCGGTGTTATCTTTGGTTATGATGACCCCGTTGCTCCAGCGAAAGTGATTAAGGAACAATTTGAAAAGAATAATATACCATCACTTAAAGCCGCTATAATTGAAGGAGTTTACTACGATGGTTCGCAACTCAAACAATTAGCTTCTCTTCCTACCAAACCTCAACTTATTGCAAGCATTCTGGGTTCATTGAGCTCCCCGATTTCCGGTATTATTGGCTCAATCAATGCTGTAATGAGGGATGTTGCTTATCTGGTCGAGGAAGTGGCAAAGAAAAAAGCGTCTTAAAAAAAATTTTTACAGAATGAAATTTAGGAGATAAATTGTATGACACCAATAGTTGAAGAATTATTAGAAAAAATTTCCAACCTAACTTTGGTTGAAGCATCAGAACTCAAGACTGCCCTCGAAGAAAAATTTGGCGTTACAGCAGCTGCACCCGTTATGGTGGCTGGTGTTGGAGCAGCCCCTGCTGCTGCAGAAGCCGTTGCAGCCGAGGAAAAGACCGAATTTGACGTTGAACTAACCGATATGGGTGCTCAGAAATTAAATGTGATTAAGGTTATTCGTGAGCTTACGGGATTGGGCTTGAAGGAAGCAAAAGACCTTGTCGAAGGTGCACCAAAAATGGTTAAAGAAGCAGTCGGCAAAGAAGAAGCTGAAGATATTAAGAAAAAACTCGAAGCCGCAGGAGCTAAAGTTACATTAAAGTAATATCAATATTGAAAATATTAATAATATAGTTTAAAACTTGAAGGAGTCCTTAGAGGATTCCTTCAATTCATTTTTATTTTTAGTGATTATTAAGTATTAAACATCAAATTTCTTTAAAAGTTTAAGCTTGACTACTAACACAATAACTTAATAAATTAATTTTCTGTTTTTTCTGGATTATTTCTGGATAGAACAGTAAGTTTTTTTTTTCGATGACTTAAATTCTACATCGGAGGTAAAAAAGTGGAAACAAATAAACTCACCACAAAAAGCTCTCAGCAAAAGGATACAAATAAATTCATCAGATTAAGAGACCGATTACATTTCGGAGCTATGAAGGAATATCATAAGTATCCTGACTTGCTAAATATTCAACTCAAAGCTTACGAGGATTTTCTTCAGGAGGATGTACCGCCCGAAAAACGAGAAAACAAAGGGCTACAACAAGCCTTTATGAATAATTTTCCGATTGAAGACGCATCATCTATCTATCAGCTTGAATTTGTTGAATACAGCGTGGAGAGATCAAAATATACAGAAGATGAATGCAGGGAACGGGAATTGACTTATTCTAAACCTTTGAAAGCTAAGCTAAGGCTTTCGAGTAAGGCTGAAAAGGATACCGAAGATTATTTTGATACAATTGAATCAGAGGTTTATCTCGGAAATATACCTGCCATGACGCCACGTGGCACTTTTATTATTAACGGAGCCGAAAGAGTAATTGTAACTCAATTGCATCGTTCGCCGGGAGTTTTTTATGACGATGCGCTCCATCCGAATGGTACAAGAATTTACACTGCAAGAATAATTCCCTTCAGAGGTTCTTGGGTAGAATTTATTACTGATATTCATGATGTTCTATTTGCATATATAGACCGTAAGAAAAAGTTTCCAGTTACTACACTTTTGAGAGCGTTGGGTTTTTCGTCCGATGAAGAAGTTTTGAATTTATTTGAATTGTCCACAGAAATCAAACCCGAGGAGGTAAATGTTAATCTTTTAGGCAGAAGAATTGCATCCGATGTTATTGATATGTCAACTGGTGAAATCATAGCAACTCGTGATACTATAATTACTCAGGAATTGCTTGATAGGATGCTTCAGGCTGAATTACTACCGTTAAGAATTTTCAATTATTCCGATCCTAATGACGAGCCAATTATAGCTAAAACTTTATCCAAAGACACAGCCAAGACTCGTGAAGATGCTTTAGAAGCAATTTATAGGCAATTACGCTCCAGTGAACCACCTGATATTGAAACAGCCGAAGCACTTCTTAAAAAATTATTTTTCGATCCAAAAAGATATGATCTCGGTATTGTCGGAAGGTTCAGAATTAATCAAAAACTAAAATTAGATATTGACTACGAAACTACTACATTAACAAAAGAAGACATAGTAGCCATCATTAAACATCTCATTTATCTCCATGATACAAAACAAGCCGGAGATGATATTGACCACCTTGGCAACAGGAGAGTCAGGACAGTTGGTGAACAGCTCACAGCTCAATTTAATGTTGGTCTTGCAAGAATGGCAAGAACTATCAAGGAAAGGTTAAGTATTCATGACGCTGAAAACTTATCTCCCAACGACTTAGTTAATGCAAGGACAATTACCTCTGTTATCAATCAATTTTTTGGAACAAATCAGTTATCTCAATTTATGGATCAAACCAATCCTTTGGCTGAACTTACTCATAAAAGGAGAACGTCGGCTCTCGGACCTGGGGGATTGACAAGAGAAAGAGCTGGATTTGAAGTTCGTGACGTCCACTATACACATTATGGAAGATTGTGTCCAATAGAAACACCCGAAGGTCCTAACATTGGGCTAATTTCCTCGCTTGCAATTCATGCAAGAATAAATAATCTTGGATTTATCGAAACCCCCTACAGAAAAGTTGAAAACGGTTACGTGACAAACAAAATTGAATATCTAACTGCTGAAAAAGAAGATGGTTTGATAATAGCTCCTGCAAGCACATTAGTTGACGAAAACGGAAAAATTACAGAAGAAAGAGTTAAAGCAAGACAGTCCGGTGATTTCGTTATGGTCGATCCCGAGGCAGTTGAATATATTGATGTTTCAACAGATCAAATAACAAGTGCTGCATCATCTTTGATACCATTTCTTGAACATGATGATGCAAACAGAGCTTTGATGGGTTCAAACATGCAACGTCAGGCTGTCCCACTTCTTAGACCAAGCGCTCCAATTGTCGGAACGGGAATGGAAGCAAAAGTGGCTTACGATTCCAGAACTTTGCTTTTGGCTGAAGGAGACGGATCTGTTGAATACGTTAGTGCTGATAAAATAATTGTTAATTATGATGACAATAGAACCGAAGAGGAAAAATTAACTACATTTTACACCAAAAGAAGAGTTGTTTATCCATTAGTCAAATTTTTCAGAACCAATCAGGATACTTGTATAAATCAAAAACCTATTGTAAAGGTTGGAGAAAAAGTAGTAAAAGGTCAGCCGTTAGCAGATGGTGCTTCTACAAGCAAAGGGGAGTTAGCATTAGGTCAAAATATTCTGGTAGCTTTTATGCCTTGGCGTGGTTATAATTTTGAGGATGCTATTATTGTCTCTCAAAAATTAGTTGCTGAGGATATATTTACATCTGTTCACATAGAGGAATTTACTCTTCAGGTGAGGGATACAAAGCGAGGTGAAGAGGAGTTCACACGGGAGATCCCCAATGTCAGCGAAGAAGCAACTAAAGATTTAGATGAAAATGGTATAATCAGAACAGGTGCAAAAGTTACCGAAGGAGATATTTTAATAGGAAAAATCACACCAAAGGGTGAGACTGACCCAACCCCCGAGGAAAAATTGCTCAGAGCTATTTTTGGCGACAAAGCCGGCGATGTGAAAGATGTCTCGCTAAGAGCCACTCCCGGGTTGAAAGGTGTTGTAATAAATACCAAATTGTTTACTCGTAGGTTGTTATCTTCCGAAAAGGATAGTAAAGCCGAAGAGAAAAAAAGGCAGGAACAGTTAGCCAAAAAAGAAAAAGATTTGTTGAGAACCCTTGATGATTCTTGCGTCGAAAAACTTTCTGAAATTTTGAATGGACATAAAACAACAGGAGTAAAACTAAACAATGGTCAGACAGTTTTCAGAAGCGGTTCGACTATAAAAAAGGCTGAAGTACTGGCAAAATACGAAGAAGGAGTTCTTAAACCTGAACTTCTTGATGTAAATTCACAAATTTTAAATGATGAAAAACGACAGGAATTGTTTAATACATTGATGAGAAATTATCATCATGAAAGAAATGAAATCATACTAACCATCAAAACCGAAAGAAATAAAATTGTTACAGGTGATGAACTGCAACCCGGAATTCTTCAGATGGCAAAAGTTTATATTGCCAAAAAAAGAAAACTTATGGTTGGCGATAAAATGGCTGGCAGACACGGAAACAAAGGTATCGTATCAAAAATAGTTCCTGTTGAAGATATGCCATTCCTACCCGATGGCACTCCTGTTGAGTTGGTTTTAAACCCGCTTGGTGTGCCTTCCCGTATGAATCTCGGTCAGTTATTCGAGACTGCTCTTGGTTGGGCTGGTCAAAAATTAAATTTACATTTTGCAACTCCAATTTTTGACGGGGCAACCTGGGAGGACGTTGGTGAATATCTTGAAAAAGCAGGACTGCCCAAAGACGGCAAAACAGTTCTATATGACGGTAGAACCGGAGATAAGTTCACTGAAAAAATTACTGTTGGCGTTATTTATATGCTAAAACTTTCTCACTTAGTAGAGGATAAAATACACGCAAGATCTATAGGACCATATTCACTAATCACTCAGCAACCCCTCGGCGGAAAAGCACAGTTCGGCGGACAAAGGCTTGGTGAAATGGAAGTCTGGGCTCTTGAGGCTTACGGTGCTGCTCATACACTTCAGGAGATGTTAACAGTCAAATCCGACGATGTGCAGGGAAGAGCAAAAATGTATGAGTCAATTGTAAAGGGCGAAAATATGCCCAATCCTAATATCCCTGAATCTTTCAACGTTCTCGTTCGTGAGCTACAGGGACTATGTCTTGACATTGAAATAGATTAAAAATAATAAATTGATATTTAGGAGAAATATCCATGCAACCAAAATCAATTCCAAGAAAAGGTTTTTCAAGAATCGCAATAAAGATTGCCTCCCCTGATGATATTCTAAACAGATCTCACGGGGAAGTAACCAAACCCGAGACAATAAATTACAGGTCATTCAGACCTGAAAAAGACGGTCTCTTTTGCGAGAAAATTTTTGGACCGATAAGGGACTGGGAATGTGCCTGTGGTAAATATAAAAGAATAAGATACAAAGGAATTGTTTGTGATAGATGTGGGGTTGAAGTAACCCAAAAGTCAGTCCGTAGAGAAAGAATGGGGCATATTATGCTTGCTGTTCCGGTGGTGCATATCTGGTTTTTGAGAACTTTGCCAAGTAAGATTGCTGCTATACTTGGAATCCCAACAAAAGATATTGAAAGAATTGTTTATTATGAATCTTATATTGTTGTTCAGCCCGGTAAAACAGGTTTGCAGCATAATGATTTATTGACCGAAGAGCAGTATCTTGAAGTAATGATGAGCCTTACCGATGAGGACAGGAATCTGGACGATGAAGATCCTAATAAATTCATTGCTCTTATCGGTGGCGAAGCTATTAAAGAATTACTAAAAAGGGTTGATCCCATCGAAAATTATGCTAAACTCAAAAAAATACTCAAAACTGAAGATTTATCACAACAAAAGAAAGCTGAAATACTTAAACGATTAAGAATCTTAGATGCATTTATTACTCCCGAGGGAACACTCTCTGTTAATAAACCCGAGTGGATGGTTCTGGATGTTATTCCCGTTATTCCGCCCGACCTCAGACCCCTTGTGCCTCTCGAGGGAGGTAGATTTGCAACTTCTGACCTTAATGATCTTTACAGGAGAGTAATAATCAGAAATAACAGATTGAAAAGATTAATTGACATAAAAGCACCCGAGGTTATCTTAAGAAATGAAAAAAGGATGCTACAGGAATCTGTTGATGCTCTCTTTGATAATAGCCGAAGAGCAGTGAGAAGTGAATCCCAAAGAGCATTAAAATCGTTGGCAGACACATTGAAGGGGAAAACCGGAAGATTCCGTCAAAATCTCCTTGGCAAAAGAGTTGACTATTCGGGCAGATCTGTTATTGTTGTCGGTCCAGAGCTTAAATTGCACGAGTGCGGACTGCCCAAGGATATGGCAGTTGAATTGTTTAAGCCTTTCATTATCAGAAAGTTAATCGAAAGGGGGCATGTTAAAACCGTCAAAAGTGCAAAAAAATTAGTAGAAAGAAAAACTAATGAGGTCTGGGATATTTTAGAAAAGGTTATCGAAGGACATCCAGTTCTACTCAATAGAGCTCCTACTCTTCATAGACTGGGTATTCAGGCTTTTCAACCGAGATTGATAGAAGGTAAAGCAATTCAGTTGCATCCACTGGTTTGTACAGCTTTCAATGCTGACTTCGACGGTGATCAGATGGCAGTTCACGTACCTTTGAGCTATGAAGCACAATTGGAGTCACTGCTGCTTATTCTTGCTCCTCATAATATAATGCATACTCAAAATGGTGATCCGATTGCTGTTCCATCTCAGGATATGGTTCTTGGAGTTTATTATATAACCAAAGTTAGGCATGGTGCTATTGGTGAAAATAGAATGTTTTCATCTCCTGAAGAGGTAATTATTGCATACAACAGCGGAACTCTGGACTTACACGCAAGAATAAAAGTAAGAATAGATGGGCAGATGATCGAGACAACAACCGGAAGAATTTTGTTTAACCAGATCGTTCCAAAAGAAATTGGTTATTTAAATGAATTGTTGACCAAGAAAAGATTAAGACAAATAATAGGTATATGCTTCAGAACCGTTGGTTTGGCACGAACAGTTGAATTTCTGGATTCATTAAAAGAAATTGGCTTTACCTATGCAACTAAAGGCGGTTTATCTGTTAGTGTTGCAGACGTGTTAGTTCCTGATGAAAAACAGACAATTATTAATTCTGCACAGTTAAAAATTGACGAGGTAGAAAACAACTATCAAGGCGGTGTTATATCTCAGGGCGAACGTTATAACAAAATTATTGACACCTGGTCAACTGCTACTAACAGAGTTGCTGACAAATTATATTCCGAGCTATCCAAAGCAAACCAAGGATTTAACACATTTTGGATGATGCTTGATTCTCAGGCAAGAGGCTCGAAAGAGCAGATCAGACAGTTAGCAGGAATGAGAGGTTTAATGGCAAAGCCAAAAAAATCACTCTCCGGTTCAACTGGTGAACTTATCGAAAATCCAATTATATCGAATTTTAAGGAAGGCTTGTCGATCCTGGAGTACTTCATCTCCACTCATGGTGCGAGAAAAGGCTTGGCTGATACAGCTCTCAAAACTGCAGACGCAGGGTACCTAACAAGAAGATTGCACGATGTTTCACAAGATGTAATTATCTCCGAGAGCGATTGCCATACCATCAGAGGAGTAGAAATGTCGGCACTTAAAGATGGCGAGGAAGTAAAAGAACCTCTCTATGAAAGAATTATCGGACGAGTTACTCTTCTTGATGTTATTGATCCTATCACCGATGAAATGATAGTAAAAGCAGGAGAAGTTATTGACGAGGAAATTGCAAGAAAAATTGAAGAAACCTCAATCGAAAGTGTTCTTATAAGGTCGGTATTAACTTGTGAATCAAGACGAGGTGTGTGTGCAAAATGTTATGGTCGAAATCTGGCAACCGGAAAGCTTGTTGATGTTGGTGAAGCGGTTGGAACTATTGCCGCCCAGTCAATAGGTGAACCTGGCACTCAGCTTACACTCAGAACATTCCATACAGGTGGAACAGCTCTGCTTGTTGCCTCGCAATCTTCTGTTATTGCCAAATTTGACGGACAGATTCAATTTGAGAATGTTAGAATAGTATCGTATTTGAACGAATTCGACGACGAAGTTCAAATTGTTGTTAGCCGCAGTGGAGTTATAAATATTATTGATCCAGATAGCAGCAGAATATTGACAAAATATGATGCGACCTACGGTGCTGAACTAAAGGTAAAAAATGGACAGTTAGTGAAAAAAGGAAGTATGATTTATGAATGGGACCCATATAACTCTACAATTATTTCAGAAGTCGGCGGAAGAGTAAGATATAAAGATCTTGCTTTAAATATAACATATAGAGAGATAAACGACGAACAGACAGGTCACATTACCAAAGTTGTGGTTGAATCGAGAGACAGAACAAAATCTCCATCCATTGAAGTCTTGGATGATAATGGTAATGTCCTGAAATCCTACAGTATTCCAACTAAAGCACAGATTAGGGTTGAAGATGACGAAATGATCGGGGTTGGAACCCAATTAGTAAAAATACCAAGAGATTTAGGAAGAATGAGGGACATTACTGGAGGTTTGCCCAGAGTTACAGAGTTGTTCGAAGCTCGTGCACCTCAAAATCCTGCTATTGTATCGGAAATTGATGGTATAGTTTCTTTTGATAAACAAAAAAGAGGCCAAAGAATAATTATCATAACTTCTCCTGATGAAAAAACACAAAAAGAATATGCCGTTCCGATTGGAAAATATATACTGGTTCAAGAAGAAGACTTTGTCAGAGCAGGAGAAAGATTAACCGAAGGATCTATAAATCCTCACGATATTTTGAGAATAAAAGGTCCTAACGCTGTTCAGGAGTATCTTGTTAATGAAATTCAAGAAGTTTATCGTATGCAAGGTGTAAAGATAAACGATAAGCACATCGAAATAATTGTCAGGCAAATGCTCCAAAAGGTAAAAGTTACTGATTCAGGTGATTCCCCCTTCCTTGAAAATGATCAGGTTGACAGAATCAGATTTGTTGACGAAAACGATAAATTGAAGGCTAATGTAGTTATTACAGAAGTTGGTGATTCTAAATTTAAAGAAGGACAGCTCGTATCAAGGAAAAAGTTCAGAGAAGTCATCACAGATCTAAAGAAAAAAGGTCGTCAATTGCCTCAATCAAGACCAGCCGAGCCTGCTATTGCCGAACCATTGCTGCTTGGAATTACTCAGGCTTCGTTAACTACCGAGAGCTGGCTTTCTGCAGCATCATTCCAGGAAACAACAAGGGTTTTGTCCGATGCGTCTGTATCTGCTAAAACAGACACACTCAATGGATTGAAAGAAAATATTATACTTGGACAATTGATTCCTGCCGGAACAGGATTAAGGCATTATCAGGAAATGAAGGTTATCAGCGATATTGGCAATATTTTTGGCAGAGGAGAAATTCCTGAACCAGAAATAGAAGTGTACAAGGAAATTGGTAAGGAAATTGAAACTGAGTTTGATTCAATTGCGATGTAAATAAAATTGCTTTCTTTTTTAAAACGGGGGCTGTCTGAAAAAGGCAGTCTCTTTTTTTTTTGTTTAAATTAAGAACTTAAAATTTTGTAACTGACATAAAAATTAATTCAACATTAATCAAATATTATTAATTTGAATAAAATAAATCTTAATTTATTCGTTTTAAACCTTTCTGTATTTAACTATAATAAAAAGATAATTACAAATATTGGTTTTTTATCATGAATGACATTACAAAAATTAGGAATATCGGGATAGCAGCACATATTGATTCCGGTAAAACTACTTTGAGCGAGAGAATTTTGTTTTACACAGGCAAAATTCATCAGATGGTTGAAGTCAGAGACAAAAGTGGCTCAGGTCCAACAATGGATTCTATGGATTTGGAAAGAGAAAAGGGTATTACAATTCAATCGGCTGCAACTTATTGCGAATGGGGTGATTATCATATTAATCTCATTGATACACCCGGACATATAGATTTTACAGTAGAAGTCGAGAGATCGCTCAGGGTTCTGGATGGAGCCGTGCTTGTTCTGTGTGCAGTTGCGGGCGTTCAAAGCCAGACAATGACTGTTGAAAGACAGATGAGAAGATACAATGTTCCACGCATTGCATTTATAAACAAAGTCGATAGGTCTGGAGCAAACCCTGACAGAGTCGTAGCTCAATTACAAGAAAAGCTTAATTTGAAACCAGTCCTTTTAACAATGCCAATTGGTCTCGAAGAGCAGTTCGAAGGAGTTGTTGATTTACTAAAAATGAAAGCAAACTATTTTGATGGTCCTAATGGCGAGAATGTCCGAGAAGAAGAAATACCCGAGGGTTTGAAGGAAGAAGCCAATTATAGAAGATTGCAGATTGTTGAGTCCCTTGCTGATTATGATGATAATATTGCCGAAAAATTCCTTGGAGATGAATTTGTTTCCTCCGAAGAAATTATTCCTGTTTTAAGAAAAGCAACGATAGCACTGCACACGACACCGGTTTTTGTTGGAACTGCCAAACAAAATAAAGGTGTTCAATTGATGCTCGATGGTGTGGGAATGTTTCTGCCAAGTCCTCTTGATAAAGTCAATGAAGCGCTTGACCTTGATAATAATGAAAATAAAATTGCTCTGGTTACTGATCCTAAGAAACCTTTTGTCGGTTTGGCTTTTAAACTGGAAGACGGGCGTTTCGGGCAGTTAACATATATGAGGATTTATCAGGGAAGTGTTAAGAAAGGTGATTTTATTACCAATGCAAAAACAAAGAAAAAAGTTAAAGTTCCCCGATTGGTTAGAATGCATGCCAAGGATATGCATGATATCGAGGAGGCTAATGCCGGTGATATTGTCGCCATGTTTGGAGTGGAGTGCTCCTCTGGTGATACTTTTACTGATGGAAGTGTTAACTATTCGATGACCTCTATGTTTGTTCCAAGACCAGTCATTGAACTCTCGGTAGCACCAAAAGAAAAAACAGCACAGGTCAATTTCTCCAAAGCCTTGAACAGATTCCAAAAGGAAGATCCCACATTTCAGGTCTATCGAGACGAAGAGAGCAATGAGACAATTATCAAAGGAATGGGTGAGCTTCATCTGGAAATTTATATAGAAAGAATCAAAAGAGAATATAATTGTGATGTAGTGGTTGGCAAACCAAAAGTTGCTTACAGAGAAACTATTACTCAGAGGGCTGAATACAACTATACTCACAAAAAACAAACTGGCGGCTCTGGTCAGTTTGCAAGAGTGGCAGGTTATATTGAACCAATACCTGCTGAAGATAATAAAGATTATGAATTTGTTGATGCTGTGGTTGGTGGTGTTATTTCCCGTGAGTTTATTCCCGGATGTGACAAAGGATTTCAAGATCAGATTGCAAACGGTGTATTAATTGAACAACCTGTCGTTAATGTTCGTGTTGTTCTTAACGATGGACAGACGCATCCCGTTGATTCTTCGGAAATGGCATTCAGATTAGCATCAAGATATGCTATGAGGGAAGCATTGATTGCCGCTAAGCCCATTATTCTGGAACCAATTATGAAGTTAGAAACGTCAGCCCCGGATGAATTTCAAGGAGTAATAATCGGACAAATTAACCAACGACGAGGTATAATTGTAAATACTACAATTGAAACAGGTTATACCATCGTGAATGCAGAAGTTCCCCTTAGTGAAATGTTCGGCTATTCCTCCGATTTGAGAGGTGCAACCCAAGGGAAAGGTGAATTTACAATGGAGTTTTTAAAGTATGCACCTGTTCCAAAAAATGTTCAGGAACAATTAATTGAAGAATATAAAAAAGCAAAAGCAAGCAAATAAGGTTAATAAAGGATTATTTTTTGCATTTAATCAGAAAAAAAAAGAAAAAATTTATAAGAAATTTGCATTAATGTTAAATTTTCATTAAATTTGTAGGCTCTAACAGAATTTTTTTTACTTTTTAGGAGTTTAACACGTGCCGACAATAAGTCAGCTTATAAGAAAACCGAGAAGGAAGATTGTTTATAAGAGTAAGTCACCTGCTTTAGCATCTTGTCCGCAGAGGCGTGGAGTATGCACAAGAGTTTATACGACAACTCCTAAAAAACCAAATTCTGCATTAAGAAAAGTTGCACGTGTAAGGTTGACTTCTGGTTTTGAAGTAACTTCCTATATTCCGGGCGAAGGACATAATTTACAGGAGCACTCACTGGTTTATATACGTGGAGGCAGAGTGAAAGATTTACCTGGTGTTAGATATCACGTTATCAGAGGAACTGCAGACACACAAGGTGTTGAAGGAAGAAAGCAAGGTCGTTCAAAATATGGCTCCAAGAAACCCAAAGCAGCAGCCAAAAAGTAATAAAAATTATTAATATGAATTCAATTATATTAAGATATTTATAATGAGAAAGAAAAGAGCAGAAAAAAGAAGGATAATACCGGATCCGAAATATAACGATATAATCGTTGCAAAGTTTATTAATAGCGTTATGTTGCAAGGAAAGAAAAACACTGCCAGAAGATGTGTTTATGATGCATTTGATATTATCGAACAAAGAACTAAACAATCGCCATTGGAAGTTTTCAGGAAAGCTCTTGGAAATGTTGCACCGTTTATCGAGGTTAGGTCAAGAAGAGTTGGTGGTGCAACCTATCAGGTTCCAGTTGAAGTCAGGGAGGAAAGAAAAATTGCACTTGCAATCAGATGGCTAAAAACTTATGCATCTGCTCGACGTGATAAAAATTTTTCGGCAAAATTAGCAGCCGAACTTATGGCAGCAGCTAATAATGAAGGTTCTGCCGTTAAGAAAAAAGAAGATACTCACAGAATGGCTGAAGCTAACAAAGCTTTTGCTCATTTTAAATGGTAATATTATCGTTATTTGTCAATTGATATGCTGAAGGATTGTTATGCCACGCACATTGCCATTATCGAGAACCAGAAACATCGGTATAATGGCTCACATAGATGCAGGTAAAACAACTACTACAGAGAGAATTTTATTTTACACAGGTTTCCTCCATAAAGTGGGCGAAGTTGATGATGGAACTGCTTTCACGGACTATATGGAGCAGGAAAAAGAAAGAGGCATTACTATTATGTCTGCCGCTACAACTTGTTACTGGAAAGATCATAAAATAAATATAATTGATACTCCGGGACATGTTGATTTTACTGCCGAAGTCCAAAGGTCGCTAAGGGTGCTTGATGGTGCAATTGCTGTTTTCTGTGCCGTTGGGGGCGTTGAACCACAATCAGAAACTGTCTGGCATCAGGCTGATGCTTATAAAGTTCCAAGAATTGCCTATGTTAATAAGATGGACAGAATGGGTGCTGATTTTGATAGAGTTGTCCGGATGATGAGAGAAAAACTCGGTGCAAATCCAGTGCCGATCACAATTCCTATGGGAGCCGAAGAAAATTTTGAAGGTATTATTGATTTGATTGAAATGCGTGCCCTTTATTTTGATGAAGACTCAAAAGGTTTTATGTTCGAATCCAGAGATATTCCCGACATATTCAAGGAAACAGCAGAATTAAACCGTGCTAAATTGATTGAATCGGTTGCTGAAAATGATGACAATCTTCTGCAAAAATATTTAGACGGGCATGATTTTAGCAATGATGAGATAAAAAAATCATTGAGATCTTCGACTTTATCCCAAAAAATAATACCGGTTTTGTGTGGCTCCTCGAAAAAAGGAATCGGCGTTCAACCCCTGCTTGATTCAGTGTTGAACTATTTGCCATCTCCATTGGATTTGAATGAATATATTGGATATGATGTCAATGATAATAATAAGTTACTAAAACGAAAACCTGATGATGATGAGCCTTTTTCGGCTTTAGCTTTCAAGGTACTGTCTGATCCCTTCCTGAAAAGACTAACCTTTATCAGAATTTATTCAGGAAAAATTCGATCAGGCGAAGCAGTTATGATTAGCAGTTTAGGAAAAAGAGAGAGAATCAACAAAATCTTAAAGATACAGGCAAACAAAAAAGAAGAGATTCCAGAAGCTTTTACTGGTGATATTGTTGCAATTCCAGACCTAAAATTAACAAGAACTGGCGATACTCTTTCTGACCAAAAACATCAGATCGTATTCGAAAAAATCAGTTTTTCAGAGCCTGTTATAAATCAAAGCCTTGAAGCGGCTACAATTGCTGAACGCGATAAGATGCTTGAATGTCTTGCAAAATTATCCGACGAAGATCCAACATTTAAATATAGACTTGATGATGACAGTGGGGAAATTTTAATAAGTGGTGTCGGTGAACTTCATCTTGAGATAATCGTTGACAGGTTAAAAAGAGAATTTAATATCAAAGCAAAAGCAGGAAAGCCTCAAGTGAGCTACAGAGAGACAGTTAGCAAAAAAATAAAACAGGAAGGGCAATTCGAAAATCAGATAAGTGGCAAGATGCAGTATGGAAGTGTTGTGATAACAATTGAACCTGGAGATAAAGGCAGTGGTATCATCATCCAGAATAATAATGATGATCTACAGATAAATAAAATTTATCAAAATGCAATAGAAAAAGGTATCAGGGAAGCTGCCCAAGTCGGACCAAATGGGTATCCACTTGTTGATATAAAAGTAACAATTGATAAAATAAATTACGACCCAGAAAAATCAACCGAACTTGGTAATCAGATAGCTTCTTCAATTGCATTCAAAGATGGAATCAGAAGAGCAGAATCAATTTTGCTGGAACCTTTCTTCGAAGTAGAAGTTGTCTCTCCAGAAATATATATTGGAGATATAATATCGGATTTAAATTCGAGAAGGGGAAAAATAGAGGGAATTACTCAAAGAGGAAATGTGCAGATTCTCAAAAGTATTGCACCGCTTTCAGAAATGTTTGGATATGTTACAAAATTAAGATCCATTAGTCAGGGAAGAGCTAGCTATACTATGAAATTCTCACATTATGAACCTGCGGTAATAAAATCTCAAACTAATAATTACTAAAGAAAAATATTTATTGTTTTATAATTTTAGAAAATAGGAGCTAAAAAATGGCTAAGGAAAAATTTGATCGTTCCAAACCACACATCAATGTTGGCACCATTGGTCACGTTGACCATGGAAAGACCACATTGACTGCAGCAATTACAATGGCGCTGGCAAAAAAAGGAACTAACACATCTGTTAGAACCTTCGATTCAATTGATAATGCCCCCGAGGAAAAGGCAAGAGGCATCACGATTGCTACTGCCCACGTTGAATATGAAACAGACAAAAGACATTACGCTCACGTTGACTGCCCCGGACACGCTGATTATATAAAAAATATGATTACCGGTGCTGCTCAAATGGACGGTGCCATATTGGTTTGTGCTGCTGACGACGGTCCAATGCCACAAACAAGGGAGCATATATTGCTTGCTCGTCAGGTTGGTGTTCCAAGAATTGTCGTTTTTTTGAATAAAGTTGATATAGCAGATCCAGAGTTGATCGAATTAATTGAAATTGAATTAAGAGAATTACTAAGCAAATATGAATTTCCGGGGGACGAAATACCAATTATTCCCGGTTCAGCTTTGCAAGCTCTGGAAGCTGGGGCTGACCCATCTACTTCTGCTGATGATGAAAGACTTCAGTGTATTTATAAATTAATGGATGCAGTAGATGCTTATATTCCAACTCCTCAGCGTGACATTGACAAACCATTCCTTATGCCTGTCGAAGACGTTTTCTCCATTACTGGACGAGGAACTGTTGGCACCGGAAGAGTTGAAAGAGGAATCATCAAGGTTGGTGAAGAAGTCGAAATCGTAGGTTTTGGACTTCACAAGAAGACAACCGTTACTGGAATCGAAATGTTCCGTAAGTTGCTCGATGAAGGAAGAGCAGGCGACAACGTCGGACTTCTCCTCAGAGGTGTTGATAAAAAAGAACTCGAAAGAGGTATGGTTATTGCAAAACCAGGAACAATCACCCCGCATCATAAATTTGATGCTCAGGTTTACGTATTAAGCAAAGATGAGGGCGGAAGACACACACCATTTTTCAGTGGATATAGACCTCAGTTTTATTTTAGAACAACTGATGTTACTGGCGTTTTGAATTTACCAGCCGGTGTTGAAATGGTTATGCCCGGCGATAACTTAGACCAGATTTCCATAGAGTTAATTACTCCCGTCGCTATGGAAGAAGGGCTCAGATTTGCTATCCGTGAAGGTGGCAGAACAGTAGGAGCTGGAGTTGTAACAAAAATAATTGAATAATTCATATGCCGAGCCTTAAAGAAAAAGGCTCGGCTAATTTATTTTCGGAGTTGAATGTGGCAACAACACAAAGAATAAGAATAAAATTAAAATCCTATGACCATAATTTGATTGACAAGTCATCGGAAAGAATTGTAAGAACTGTAAAACAAACAGGTGCGGTGGTTTCGGGACCGATCCCATTGCCAACACAAAAAACTATCTATACAGTCTTGCGTTCCCCACACGTTGACAAAAAATCAAGAGAGCAATTTGAGGCAAGGGTTCACAAAAGACTAATTGATATATTCAGCTCGACCCAAAAAACAATTGACGCATTGATGAGGCTGGAAATACCGGCTGGCGTTGATGTTGAGGTAAAAGTTTAAAGGAGTTTTCAAAAATGAACGCAGCTATATTAGGTAAAAAGGTTGGAATGACAAGTATATTCACCGAAACAGGTGTTCACATCCCCTGTACGGTGATCGAAGCTGGTCCCTGTCCGATTGTCCAGATTAAGACTCCTGAAAAAGATGGTTATAATGCTATTCAGGTCGGTTTCGAAAAAAAGTCCCCCAAAAGAGTGAATAAACCTGAGCTTGGTCATTTTAAAAAGAATAGTTTAGACCCTTTGAAACACCTTAAAGAATTCAGAGACTTCAACGGAGAGTTCTCTGTTGGTCAGGAATTAAATGTTGAGCAGTTCAAAAAGGGTGATAAAGTCAAAGTTACCGGATTAAGCAAAGGAAGAGGTTTTCAGGGAGTTGTTAAGCGTCATCACTTTGGCGGAATTGGCATGACAACTCACGGACAATCAGACAGAGTCAGAGCCCCTGGGTCAATCGGCTCGTCTTCTTATCCATCTCGAGTTTTCAAAGGTTTGAGAATGGCGGGAAGAATGGGTGGCAAAAGAACTACTGTTAGAAATTTGGAAGTTGTTGATATTCTTCCGGAACAAAATGTTTTGATAATAAAAGGAAGCGTTCCTGGCGGAGTCAATACAATTTTAGAAATTGTTAAGCAATAAGGCACTAAAATGTTAGTAGAATTATACAATAGAGAAGGAATTCAAGTAGGCGATATAGAGCTTCGCGATGACATTTTTGGCGTTGAACCAAACGAACACGCTATGCATCAGTCCGTAATTGTCTATCTGGCAAATGGAAGGCAGGGAACCCATAAGACAAAAGTGCGTGACGAAGTTTCTGGTGGTGGAAAAAAACCCTGGAGGCAAAAAGGTCGTGGAACTGCAAGAGCCGGCTCTACAAGGTCTCCTCTATGGGTTGGTGGCGGAACCATTCACGGACCAAAACCACATAAATATACTCTAAAAATTACCAAACAATTAAAAAGATTAGCCAGAAAATCAGCTCTTTCGCTTAGATTGTCAGAGCAGAATATTGTCTTTGTTGAAGATTTTAATCTTAATGAAATTAAGACCAAATATTTTGCTGAATTTCTTAAAAACGTTAAAATCAGCGGCGAGAAAACATTGGTATTAATGCCGGATTATAATCAGAATTTATACTTATCAGCAAGAAATATTAATAATTTATCAATATTGCCTGCAGATAAAATATCAACATATGACATTTTGTCGCACAAGAAGCTGGTGATATTTAAAAGTGCCTTAGATACTATCTATAACACATTTAATAATTAATAGGATTAACGTCTATGAAGGAAATAGTAAAGAAACCGGTTATCACTGAAAAAGCAACAAGATTAGGCGAAAAAGGACAATACGTTTTCGAGGTTAATCCAAATAGTAACAAAATTGAAATTAAAAAGTCAATAGAAAAGCTTTTCGAAGTCAATGTTACAAGTATAAGGACTGTCAGAATCAAAGGAAAAATTAAATCAAGAATAACCCGAAGAGGCTTGATCAAAGGAAAAACTCCTTTGAAGAAAAAAGCTTACGTTACTCTGAAAGCCGGACAAACTATTGACATTGTATCCGGGGCACAAGGAACTTAATTAAAATAAAATACGGATTTGAAAAATGGGACTTAGACAATTAAAACCAATAACACCGGGAACAAGAGGTTACACAGTCAGTGATTTCAGCGAAATTACTACCGACAAACCCTACATGCCATTGGTTGTTCCTCTGAAAAAAACAGGTGGAAGAAATAATACCGGTCGTATAACCTCCCGACATAGAGGAGGTGGGCACAAAAGAAACTACAGAATAATTGACTTCAAAAGAAATAAGTTGGATATC
>CALHRB010000064.1 GCA_938038165.1 Candidatus Kapaibacterium sp.
TTATTGGCTTTTTTTCGATAAATTTGAAATCTTTAAACTGAGAACTTTAAAAAAACAAGAAATTATCAGACTATTAACAATAGGAAATAAACCATGAATAAAATATTAGAAGCAAGATTTTTAGCACCAGACATCAAACTATTCCGAATTGAGGCGCCATTAATAGCTCAAAAAAGAAAAGCCGGTCAGTTTGTTATTGTCAGGGTCCACGAATATGGAGAAAGAATACCACTAACAATAGCAGATTCAAACGCCGAAGAAGGATCAATCACTATCATTGTTCAGGGAATCGGAAAAACAACAAAGTTACTGAATACACTCGAAGCAGGAAATCACATACTTGATGTAGTCGGACCACTTGGGAAAGCGTCCGAAATAGAAAATTTTGGAACTGCAGTCAGTATAGGTGGAGGAGTTGGCACTGCAATCGCCTATCCAACAGCAAAGGCTTTAAAGGAAGCTGGTAATCATGTTATCAGCATTATTGGTGGGAGGACAAAGGAACTTGTTATTTTGGAAGATGAAATGCTTAAAGTTTGCGATGAAGTATATCCAACAACTGACGATGGCTCCTATGGGTTTCATGGTTTAGTTACTGATAAACTTAAAGAGTTAATTAGCGAAGGCAGAAAGATTGACTTTGTATTAGCCATTGGACCCATACCGATGATGGCAGCTGTGGCAGAAGTCACAAGACCTTATGGAATAAAAACAGTTGTCAGCCTTAACCCGATTATGGTCGATGGAACAGGAATGTGCGGAGGATGCCGTGCAGTAGTAAACGGAAAGACCATGTTTGTTTGCGTTGACGGTCCTGAATTCGATGCCCATCAGGTTGATTTTTCAATACTAGCAAAAAGAAATAAAATGTATTTACCACAGGAAAAACACTCCCTGGAAAAGTTTATGTGTAATCTTGATAAAATGGCTATGGAGGTAGAGAATGCCAGAGTTAACGCCTAAAGAAAGAATGGCTATCAAACGGCATCATATGCCGGAACAAGAACCTGAGGAAAGAAATAAAAATTTTAAAGAAGTAAATTTAGGTTATGATGCCCTTTTAGCTATGCAGGAAGCTGAAAGATGTCTTCGTTGCAAAAAACCGGTTTGCATTCAGGGTTGTCCTGTTGCAGTCAAAATTCCTGATTTTATTGCTATGGTTGCTGAAGGCAGATTTAAAGAAGCAGCAGCTATATTGAAAGAAGATAATGCGCTACCAGCTGTATGCGGACGGGTTTGCCCTCAGGAGACGCAATGTGAACAAGTCTGTGTGGTTGCCAAAAAAGCCGAACCTGTTGCCATCGGTTATCTTGAAAGGTTTGTTGCAGACTGGGAAAGAATGAATATAGGAATACAAGTCCCGGAAATCAAGGAAAAAACAGGCAAAAAGGTTGCTGTTATAGGAGGAGGACCTTCAGGTTTGAGTTGTGCTGGCGATTTAATCCGATTTGGTCATGATGTTACCGTTTTCGAGGCTCTGCACGAGATTGGGGGGGTTCTGATTTATGGCATACCTGAGTTTCGTCTCCCAAAGGAAATAGTGAAAGCTGAAGTTGATGGTTTGAAAGCTATGGGTGTCAAATTCGAGACCAATTTTATTGTCGGTTTAACACGCACTATTGATGAACTACTTCAGGAATATGATGCAGTATTTATTGGTGTTGGAGCAGGTTTACCATACTTTTTGAATGTTCCCGGAGAGCATTTGAATGGTGTTTATTCATCGAACGAATTCTTGACCCGAGTTAACCTTATGAAAGCTTATGATACCGAGCATGCAGATACCCCTGTTTTCGATATGAGCGGTTCTGTCGTTGCTGTTTTTGGGGGTGGTAATACTGCTATGGATGCTGTTAGAACCTCATTGCGTCTCGGTGCAAAAAAAGCAATGATTATTTACAGAAGAACCGAAGCCGAGATGCCGGCAAGAGTTGAAGAAATCAAGCATGCAAAAGAAGAAGGTGTTGAGTTTATATTATTGGCAGCTCCAATTGAATTGCTTGGAGACGAAAATGGATGGCTCAGAGCTGTTAAATTACAAAAGATGGAACTTGGCGAACCTGATGCCTCGGGCAGACGAAGGCCAGTTCCTATTCCCGGAGCAATCGAAGAAATTCCCGTTGATGCTGTTATTGTTGCTATTGGTAATGGATCTAACCCAATTATAAGCAAAACAACACCAGATTTGAATGTTAATAAATGGGGTAATATTCTTGTTGATGAAGCAACAATGAAAACAAATAAAAAGGGCGTTTTTGCCGGAGGTGATATTGTTACAGGAGGTGCTACGGTCATTTTAGCAATGGGTGCCGGGAGAACTGCAGCCAAAGCCATAGATGAATACCTAAGAAATCCGGAAGTCTGGTAAAAAGTAAATCAATTTAAAAGAAAAAAGCCCCGATTTGCTTAATCAGGGCTTTTTTTTGTTTAGCATCTGTGAATGTCTCTGTGCATTATTCTGCGGGATTCGATTATTTGCTCTTCTTCAGCCATTGCCAAAAGCCTGCTGTTCAAATACCTATCGTTTTCGGATTGAAGTAATTTAGCTACATAATTTATAACTTGAGGCGGGAAAATATTGTGTCTTTCGTATAAATCTTTTTGTTGTAACAACTTTTCGGAGGATTCTGCACAACTTGTTGCAAGTTCTCCAAGCTCTGAGAAGTTAGGCGATTGTTGGATATTCGCTGAAACTTTTGACATTGTTGCAATTTCGAGTGAAGATTTGGAGTTCGAAAGACCCCATTCAACTGCCATAGTAATCCCTGAAAGGAGAAGGTGGGCATTTGCGCTTCCATCGGGGCTTCTCAGTTCAACTGTCTGCCTCGAATTATCATAGCTTAGTGGTTCTTTTTCGGCTGGATTAATTTTTTGTGCCAAATTTTTGGCTTTAGTCCATGCAAGAGGCACTCTAATCAAAGCACTACGGTTGGAATCGCTCCAGCATACCTTTGTTGGGGCTTCCTGATTAGGAACAAGTCTCAGATAAGAAGCCGATACCATATTGCCAAAGGCAGTCAAACTTGGTGCATAATAGCAGAGACCCCCGATAAGTTTTAATGCTTCCTGGCTCAAATCCCCATTGTTGTCAGTCATTATGTTTTTCCCATCTTTATAAAGAGCCATATGAATATGCAAACCGTTGCCTGCATGCCCTTGTTCGAGTTTAGGGAAGAAAGTCGCCACAAAGCCATATTTATAGGCAACATTTCTGATAATCCAACTGCCAATTACCAAATTATCAGCTGAATCTTCAACATTAGTTGGGAGAAATTCTATTTCAACCTGCTCGGCACTTTTTCCATTCAACTCAGGAAAATCGCTGATTACTCTGTCAAGCGAACCGACTTCGTTATGTGCGTATTTTACATTTCCGGTTATCTGGGTCATATATTTCAGCATTTCATTAAGGATGTGGCCTGTTTTTGCAAATGGTGGAGATGCATGATAACCTTTTTGCTTGGGAAGAGCGTATGATTTGTTATCAAAATTACCTAATAAATAGAATTCAAGCTCACCGAGTGTTTGCAATTCATATCCATACTTTTCAAATAAAATATTGGCTGCCTTGTGTAATATATTATCTGGCACAAATGAAGCTAAATTGCCGTCCCTGTCAAAAAATCGGGCAACAAAGTCTAAACTTGTGCTGTCGAATGGATTAATAAATGCGGAGCGATAAAGTGGCACAACATATAAATCTGATTGTCCAACTTCAACGATACCTTTGAAAAGGGATGAGCCGTCAACTCGTTCCCCTTCTGCAAGAACAAGTTCAGCTTGAAGCCTGTTTGTTACCGGTATTTTTAGTTCTTTTATCTTGCCATCAATACCGGTATAATGAAACGTGATTTTTTCAATATTCTTTTCAAGGATAACTTTGATTAGATCTGCTCTTGTTAAATCATTTTTGTCTTTGTTTGTTATAATCGAAACAGGATTGGATAAGCTAAAAATTTCTGCCTTATTAATCATAAGAATTAAACCTCCGTAATTAGGGATTTCAAATAAAATCAAAAAAAAATGTAATATAACACTTTTAGAAATTATGGCAATAGCTTGTTTAACTGGAATTTAGAAATATAATTTAATTAATTGAATATTCATAATATTTATAAAGATGTCAAAACTTTTAAATAGAGGAAACTAAGGGTTAATTTTTTTCCTTTATTTAAATTTAGTAATTTGCAAATTGAAATAAATGACAGGATTATTTTTGAATCAAATTAATCAATATAGTGCAAACAGAATAAAAAACATGATTTGCTTATGGCAAAATCTGTCATTTTGTCCTGCAAAAACCCGTTCCGGGAAAATACATCATTTTAGGCACTATACAACTGATGCCCCTATCTAACATAAAAAACTCAGGTTCAATATCTGTTACTTTGTCAAATTTCTAATTAATACATAAATTACATTCTAGTAAAAATAATTATTTAAAATTTAAAAGGGTGATATTTATATGAAAAAGGATTTTATATCCGTATCGGATTTTACGCAAACCGAAATAATTGACACTTTCAAATTAGCCATTGATATGAAGCAAAACAAAGAAAAATATAGCGAAGGTTTGAAAGGAAAAGGTTTGTTTATTTATTTCGAAAAAGATTCGTTGAGAACAAGAGTTAGCTTTGATGTTGGTATCCACGAGCTTGGAGGTTATTCAGTGGTTGTTGTGGCAGCCAACGAAAGCAGTCGTATAGGAACAAGGGAATCAATTTATGATGTTGCTAAAAACCTTGAAAGAATGGTTGGCGGAATAATGATGAGAACATTCAGCCATTCCAAGGTTGTTGATATGGCAATACACTCAAGGATTCCAGTTATTAATGGATTAACTGACTATTCACATCCCTGTCAGGCAATGGCAGATTATCTAACTTTTTATGAAAAGAAGGGTGATCTCAAGGGAAAAAAACTATGTTATGTGGGCGATGGCAATAATGTTGCTCATTCTTTAATGGAAGCAGGAGCAATTCTTGGAGTAAATGTTACAATTTCAACACCAAAAGGTTATGAGCCGAATCTGATTGCATTTCAGGAAGCCGAAGCGCTGGCAAAAGAAACAGGGTCAAAAATCAAAGTGGTTCATAATCCAATTGAAGCCATAAAGGATGCCGATGCTGTCTATACAGATGTTTGGGCTTCAATGGGGCAGGAATCTGAAGCTGCAATGAGAAAGAAAATTTTTGCACCTTATCAGGTTAATGATGAATTGATGTCTTATGCAAAGAGCGATGCAATTTTTATGCACTGTTTGCCAGCCCATCGTGGTGATGAAGTAACTGACAGCGTTATTGATTCTGAAAATTCAGTAGTTTTCGATGAAGCTGAAAACAGATTGCATGTCCAAAAAGCAATTATGTTTCAGCTAATGAAATAATTATAATCTTACAAGGTTTTTGATATGAAAAAAACAGCTTTAATTGCTATTGGTGGAAACTCATTAATCAGAGCAGGCGAGAGAGGGACAATCGATGAGCAGTTGAACAATGCTTATGCAACCGCAAAAAGTATCGCTCAAATGGTTAGTCAGGGCTGGGAATTAGTAGTTACTCACGGAAACGGCCCCCAAGCCGGAGCTGCTCTATTGCGTTCTGAAAGGGCTGCTGCAGAAGTTTATACTCATACTCTTGATATGTGTGTTGCCACAACTCAAAGTGAAATAGGCTATATTTTGCAAAGAGCTTTGGAATTCGAGTTTCGCAAACTCGGTCTTAAAAATCTTATTATGACCTTACCAACAATGGTCCGGGTTGATGAAAATGATCCAGCTTTTTTAAAGCCAACCAAACCTATAGGTCCTTTCTATTCAAAAGTTATTGCAGAAGAAAAAAAGGCTGTTTTAGGCTGGGACATAGTCGAAGACGCAGCCCGAGGATATCGCAGGGTAGTTGCATCGCCCGAACCAAGAGAGGTGCTTGAACTTGAAGTGATTAAAAAAATTCTGGAGTTGGATATCATAGTGATTGCTCTTGGTGGAGGAGGTATCCCTGTTATTATTAATCCAGAGGGTCAAATTATCGGTTCCGAGGCTGTAATCGACAAAGATCGCTCATCTGCATTGCTTGCCACAGAATTAAATGTTGATTTATTCATTATTAGCACTGACACCGATAAAGTATATCTTAATTTCAAAAAGAAAAATCAGTCAGGAATATTGAAAGCTACAGCAGACGAGATGCAGAAATATTTAGATGAAGGACATTTCCCGGCTGGAAGTATGGGTCCAAAGATAGAGTCTGCCATAAGATTTTTAAGAAACGGTGGCAAAAAAGTGATTATTACCTCGTATGAATACTTAATGGCTGCTCTTGAGGAAAAAGCTGGAACCCATATTATTCCATAAAATTTTTAAAAAATTGCAATAAAAAAGATTAAATAATAATTAGAGGAAAATATGTTACTTGATCATGTGATATTTTCACAACAGTTCACAGTTCCAATTCTTATGGAGCTATTTAATAGAACTGACCAAATGAGAAAAATTGTTAAAAGAGGAGGAACGCTCGACTATCAGAAAAAAATTATGGCTACACTTTTTTATGCTCCATCCACACGAACAAGATTCTCATTCGAGGCAGCTATGTTTCGTCTTGGGGGCAACGTTCTATCCACCGAGCAAGCAAAGATGTTCTCCTCCGAAATCAAAGGCGAGATGCTCGAAGACACAATTCGAATCATATCAAATTATTGCGACATTATTGTCATTCGTCATCATGAGGAAGGAGGAGCAAAACGAGCCGCTGAAGTTTCATCAGTCCCAATTATCAATGCAGGCGACGGTTCCGGAGGTCAGCATCCAACTCAGGCTCTTTTGGATTTATACACAATTTATAATGAATGTAAAACATTAGATGGTCTTTCTGTTGCAATTATCGGGGCTTTGGACAAAGGGAGAACTGCTCGTTCGTTGGCATATCTTCTTAGTAAATTCGAAAGAACAAAGATTTATTTTATTGCACCTGAAGAAATGCAGATTAAGCAGGACATTCTGGATCATCTGGACGAAAAAGGGATTTCTTACGAATTATCCTCAACAACTGATAAAATAATCAATAAAGTTGATGTGGTTTATCAAACCAGAATAGACAAGGACAGACTCAAAGGAAAAGAGATGGATCTATCGGTTTATAATATTGATCAGGAAGTTCTGAAAAAAATGAAAAAGAATTCTATAATTCTTCATCCACTTCCTCGCTCTGTTGAAATAAGCCATGACGTTGATACTGACAAGCGAGCTGCTTATTTTCGCCAGTCAGAAAATGGGCTTTATGTTCGAATGGCTTTAATTTCTTTTTTATTAGATAAAAATTCCCAGTAGCAATGAAAGTTAAATTATCAGTTAACCTAAATTCTATTATTTTAATTATTTGAATAAAAAACACAGGAAATAAAAATGAAATCAAAAGATTATATAGCACTAGAAGAACAATATGGTGCTCATAACTATCATCCGCTCGACGTGGTGGTTCATGAAGCAAAAGGTTGTTGGGTTACAGATGTCGAAGGAAAGCGATATTTAGATTGTTTGGCGGCTTATTCTGCTGTTAATCAGGGACATTGCCACCCAAAAATTTTAGAAGTTTTCATAGAGCAAGCACACCTTGTAACGCTGACCAGCCGTGCTTTCAGGAACGACAAGCTACCCTTGCTATATAAAAAATTGCATGACATGACAGGTTATGAAATGTCTCTTCCAATGAATTCCGGAGCCGAAGCAGTAGAAACAGCTATCAAAACTGCTCGTCGTTGGGGCTATGACGTGAAAGGTATTGAAAAAGACAAGGCTGAAATTATAGTCGCAACAGGTAATTTTCACGGGAGAACAACTACAATAGTAGGTTTTTCTGATGATCCAGCTTCGTATGGTGGGTTTGGTCCCTTCACTCCCGGCTTTATTTTCCATGAATATGGCAATGCCGAAGACCTAAGAAGCAAAATAACAAAAAATACTTGTGCTGTGCTGATAGAGCCTATCCAAGGAGAAGGTGGTATCGTTATTCCACCGGACGGATATTTGAAGCAGGTCGAATCTATTTGCCGAGAAAATAATGTTTTGTTGGTAATGGATGAAATCCAGGCAGGACTTGGAAGAAGCGGAAAGCTCTTTGCTCATTACTATGAAGGTGTTCGACCTGATATCGTTATCATTGGCAAGGCACTTTCTGGCGGCTTTTATCCAGTCTCTGCAATTTTAGCAGATAAAGAAATTCTTGGAGTAATTAAACCGGGTCAGCATGGTTCAACTTTCGGAGGGAACCCACTTGCCGCCGCAGTGGCTGTCAGGTCGCTTGAAGTTATCGAAGAAGAAGGTTTAATTCAACGCTCATATGAACTTGGTGAATATTTCATGCAAAAACTCAGAGCGATTGATAGTCCACACATCAGATTAGTCAGAGGAAGAGGACTATGGATAGGTTTTGTCCTCGACACAAAAGCAAGACCATACTGCGAAAAACTTATGGGTGAAGGCATTCTTTGCAAGGAGACTCATGATAATATAATCAGATTTGCACCACCCTTGGTTATCACAAAAGAAGAAATTGACTGGGCTGTCGAAAGAATCGAAAAAGTTGTTAAATCTTTAGATTAAGACTTTCTTATGGAGACCTATGTAAATAGCAAAAAAATAGACATAAAGACCAATAAATGGTTGGAAGCCAGTGATGGTTCAATAATAACAGAGTTTTTTCTCCAGCCGATGCAAATGGTTTAATAACCCTGACAAGGCATCCGGAGAATCTTTGAAGTTTTGCTTTTGGTTTTGCTAATGTAACATTTACAGGCAGTTTTATTAAAGAAATCTATATAAATTTATTTTAAATAATATAAAGGATTAAATATGTCAGACAAACGAGTTAAAACAATCATAATCGGTGCAGCCGGCAGAGATTTTCATAATTTTAATGTAATGTTCAGGGATAACCCGAACTATGAAATAGTTGCATTCACTGCTGCTCAAATTCCAGATATCGAAGGCAGAATGTATCCGGCTTCACTAGCCGGAGAATTATATCCAAACGGAATTCCGATTTATGGTGAAGAAGAATTATCGTCGCTGATCAGGCAACATAATGTTGAAGAGTGCATATTGTCATACTCAGATCTTTCCTACGAAACAGTTATGCATATAGGTTCAACCGTTATGGCCTCCGGTGCGAAGTTTTCTATGCTGGGATCTTACCCAACAATGATCAAATCAACAAAGCCAGTGATTTCAATAACAGCCGTCAGAACTGGTTGCGGAAAAAGCCAGACTACAAGGGCAGTCGTCAAAGCATTGCTCGATGCAGGTAAAAAAGTTGTTTCGGTTCGTCATCCTATGCCATACGGCGATCTTGAAAGAATGAAAGTGCAAAGATTTGCCGAGATAGCTGACCTTGACAAACACAATTGCACTATCGAAGAGATGGAAGAATACGAACCCCACATTGCAATGGGAAGCGTAATTTATTCAGGCGTTGATTACGAAGCAATACTCAGAGAGGCTGAAAAGGAAGCTGATGTTATTGTTTGGGACGGTGGAAATAATGATATGCCCTTTTATAAGCCTGATCTTTCAATCGTAGTCGCAGACCCGCTAAGACCCGGACATGAAATTAGCTATTATCCTGGCGAAGTTAACTTAAGAATGGCAGATGTAGTCGTAATCAACAAAGTTGATTCTGCCTATCCCGAGGATGTCGAAATAGTCCTGGAAAACATAAGGGAATTTAATCCAAATGCTCAGGTTATCCTTGCGGCTTCTGCAATTATGGTTGAAGATCCATCAATAATAACAGGTAAGCGTGTTCTTGTCATTGAAGATGGTCCAACATTGACACACGGCGAAATGTCAATTGGTGCAGGTGTTGTTGCAGCAAAAAGGTTTGGTGCAGATGAACTCGTTGACCCGAGACCATACATCATTGGGAGAATCAAAGAGACATTCGAAACCTATCCCGAAATCGGAACATTGCTCCCCGCTATGGGTTACGGCGAACAGCAAATGAAAGACCTGGAAGCTACAATTGCAAATACTGTTTGCGATTCTGTCGTTATCGGAACTCCCATTAATTTAGGTAGATTTATCAAAATTAATAAACCGAATACAAGAGTTTTCTACGAACTGGCTGAAATTGGCTTGCCAAACATAAAATCAGTTCTGAAAAAATTTTTAGTTTAAATATTTTTAATTTACAATCCTTTTAGTTCTGCCGGTTACAACAATCGGCGGAACTTTTTATTTATCTTATCAATAATGAATATAATTAATTATTAATCATTGCTATGATTTCTAAATAAAAATAAAAAAAATAACATTCTTAAATTTCATATCTCTTCAATTTCGTCTTCGTTAAAGCCGTAAGAATTCATCCAGTATTTCTTGGTTAATTTTATTTTACCGGTTTGGGAAATTTTCAAATCTCTTTCGATTTTCTGGCTGTTGTCCGAATCATTTAAAATTATTTTGAATGAAGGACTTGATACCCTACCAAAATTAAGTTCAACAATCCAGTTAATTAATTTATTCAAAGTTCTTTCGACCAGCTTCATATCTGAAAGAATAACTTCCCTTCTTATTTTGAAGTGAGTTTGGGAAGCAGCAAGAGAACCCATTTCGATTTCTGTGGTCAATGTTTGCGAAAGAATTGCTTTTGAAATTTCTGCATTGCAAAATTTTATTAATTCCTTATAGAGACTGATAGAGCTAAATCTTACCGCTTCCTGCATATCTATTTTTATGTCGGAAGGCGAAACAATTACTGAATCCTCTGCCATATCCGCTAACACTTCCGCCAGCTTTTGAATTTCATCGGATGTGGCTCCACGGTTGTAGTGTCCGAGGATGAGAGGCATTCCGTATTTTTCTGTAAAATTCACCCAGAATTTTATTCCTCCGTTCTTGAATGTAACAGACCAATAGCACTTTGAGAGCAAAGAATGACCATAAGGATTAAGGTAGCTCGGTTCGTATTGAATATTCAGGATTTTCATTGGAGGTGGGTTGACTCCATCAGGTGCACCCGACTTTTTGAATCTGAGATTTCCCTTGATGTCAAAGAAGAACCATTCCTGCGGCTTTGCAACAACCTCTTTAGGAACGAGATACTGCCTTTGTCCTTCAGTTTGTTTCCATATAACTTCCATTGGCTGATAGCCAAAAAGGGGGGCTTCGAGTATATCTCTTTGAATCTGAAACATATCAAGTGAGTTGAAGACTTCTTCGATGAACTTTACTGTTTTAGAGTCTGAATTATTTTGTGCAATAGTATATTCGAGCCCCAGTAGCCCACTTTTGCGGGATTGGATGCAACTCCAAACGTGAGGGTCGTTTTTTAGGTCCCTATATGCTTCTATTGTTTTGCCTGTTTTCCTTAAAATTCTGTCAGGATTGGGTAAGTGATTGATAATCCTGAACAGGAATTCCTGATTTTCACGATTTACTAAATCACTAATCAGATATTTTTTGCTCATAATTCCTCACTTTCCAGCTGAACCAATCAGGAAACCAAGAATAATGCCGCCTGTTATATAAAGCGGAACTTCCCACCATTTTTTTTCTTCCTTATTGTTTTGTATTAATTCTATTTTTCTGAGTGTTACAGTATCAGGTGCAGAATGAAACTTGATTGAGAACATATTTTCGGGAAATTCATAAACAGCAGTTATAGTGTCCTGATTGATTATGGTATCTAATTTTGAAATAAATGGGTTAGTCACAATTTGACTATCGGATGTTTTGATGATTTTAGTTCTTACTTTTGTAATAATGATTGGTTCCGAATATTTTATTTTTTCAATAGTATCTTTGATGAATATTTCTTGAATGACTTTACCATCTGAATTATTTCTTTGATTAAGCAAATAGCCAATAAAAAATATAGCTATTATGAATAAAATAATGTAAAAAAAGTTTTTTTTCATCAACAATCGCTCCAATTCGAAAATCTTGGTAATTCTTTCAAACATAGGTAGCATTTGGTTATAAGATCATTAAAAGTATTTGATGCAGTTTTGGAAAAACCGTTTTTAAGATAGTTACCCAGATCAGAAAAATATTCACTGTCCTTTATAATTGCATCAAAAATATCGGGCGACCAACGTGAGTTTTCGTTGCGATAGACCTCGAAATAAATTCTTGTGTCAAGATCGCACCCTGTAATTTTCAGGTAATTTCCAGATGAGTTTTTTAGTGCCATAAATACCTCTAAAAATTAAAATCTTACTTCTGAAATAAAAGCAACTGCGTGCCATCGGATTGTTGCGTCATGCTCACCGCTTACTTTAACGACAAGTGATTCGTTTGTATCATCTGCTTCCGCTGTAACGTCCCAGCTCACTCCACTGTCGGCAATTATGGTTTTGCTAATTGACCCTATCAAGCTTGTTGAATTTGATGAATTTCTCTGAATTGCTCCTTCAATTTTCCAGGATTTAGTCTGGTTTTGGTTGTTGTTTCGAGCAGTAACAAGTATCAAAAAAGTAATACTGCTCTGAGAAATGAGCACACATCTTTGATTGGCACCGTTCAGAAATATTTCTGTTAGAGCCGCTCCATTTGTTTCGCCAAACCACTGGAGTTCGCTTTTCAGATATTTGGGTGAGCCACTCCCATCTGCAGTTTTAACAACTTCGCCATAACGTTCAACCCTGGAATAATAGCCGAGTGCCACAGAATTACTTTTAGAGTTTGTGCTTGATTGCCGACCTAAAGCAACACTTTGATTGCTTCCTGTGGCAGAATATCCTATTGCAACCCCGTCATAACTGCCATTTGCAGCACGTCCAACGGCAACTCCGGCATTACTTCCGTTCGAAAGGCTGCCAAACGAAGTTGCAAAAGAAATTCCGGCAGCTTTATTGCCAAAAGATGTATTTTCCTGTTGTTGAATGGCACCCGTCCCCGAGAAAAAGGGCTGCCAATTCGTTCCATCCCAGACAAAAGCTTTGATACCTTGAGAATATATCACTTCTATCTCTGTGCTGCCCTGTTTAATTGATAGATAGCCAGAAGAGGAATGACCCTGTGAATTTCGAATGACAAAAATTTGACCTGTGAATTTTCCCGAGTTTGGAAGACTTATTATTCTGTTTGTTCCATTTGGATTTAGCGACTGATAAGAATAATCATCGTTTGAAAGCGTTTTGTCTCCGCTCAAAGTTTCTGAATTTAGTCCAGGAAAGGGCTTCCAATCAATTCCAGAGTCTTTTGAACTGTCTGAAGTCAGAATAAATCCATTGTTACCTGTCGGTTGAATGCTATATTGATGTTCGCCAAGCCCGACAATCAACTCCCCTTTTACTCCGAAATCGCTTTTTTTCACTTGCTCTTCGTTCAATACATTGCCAAGTCCTATTTGTTGCTTGCTAACGTTATGGGGATTATCAACTGAGCCAAGATGGAGCTGAATTCTTTGATCTTTTGGCTCGTAATCATCGTTGTGATTATGACTTACTCCAGCCTTATTGTTTAATTCGCTGACTAAATCGGTTTGGTCTTGAATTTCACCTTCAATCTTTCCCCATTTTGAGGCTAAAACTATGGTTTCAGCAGGAAGAAGATATTTTACGGGCATTTTTAACCTTGTTTATTATTTGTTAGACATATTAATCGTAAGAATTCCATCAGTTATTCCATACTTGTTGTAAAAAATTTTGAGGTATT
>CALHRB010000065.1 GCA_938038165.1 Candidatus Kapaibacterium sp.
GTTGATAATTGCTGTTAATGTTTTATGTTAAGTGCTGCTTCGCTACGCTTCGCAGCACTTAACTAATTCTTTACTTTAACCATTTACACAGAATTATTTTCACTCCGAATAAATATTTTTAACATCTTCTTCTGTGATTTCAGAATTATCCAATAATACACAGTTCTGAAAGAGGCTTTCTAATTGCCTTATATTTCTTGGCCATTCTTTATTCTTTAAAAAGTACTTTGCTTTAGAGCTCAAATATTTATTGATAGACTTTAAGAGCCTCTCTTCGAACAAATCAATAAAACGAATTAAATCTTTTGGTCGATCTTTTAATGGAGGAATAATAATTTTATATGTGAATCTTTCTCTTAAATCCTGTCTAAACACCTTATTATCTTTAATATCTATATTTGTGGATGCTATAATATCACCATTAAAGTCCTTTTCTTCTGTTCCACCGACACAAATATATTTTCTTTGCTCAATGAGTTTTAATAATATGGTCTGAAATTCAGTTGAATTCCCCAATTCATCTATATGAAGGATTCCTTTCTGTGCATTTTCTATTCTCCCAATTTTATTCTGGGTTGCACCAGTAAATGAACCTTTCTCATATCCAAATAACTCAGAGTTGATTAAATTAGGACTAAACTCTGAAACATCTATATGTGTGTATGTAATATTTACCCCCTTATTTTGAATTCTTTGATAATGAAAATACTTTGCAAAAATATTCTTTCCAGTACCAGTAGGTCCAACTAACAAAATATTAACATTTTCAGGTACTTTAGCAATTTTTTTTAATTTTTCAATTGAATCAATTGTTGATTTATCTGCTGCCACTAAACTTAATGTGTTATGATTAGAAACCTGGAAGCTTATGATTGGTTCTCTAACATAACCAACATCGTTAAATACCAAAGTACTTCTCGATATTACGGTATATAGATATTCTTCGTATATTTTTATATCCTCGAGGCTTTTATTCCGCGGGAGAATTAAAATGTTCATATTATTCAAAAAAATTTTTAAGTTTATATCAATGTTGTCATTTTCAGAGAACAGGATAATATTTTCAGTTACATTATAAATTAATTCAATATTTTCCCAACTGTTAACTGCTTCAGAATCAATTATTAATACATCCCACATTCGTAATTTTTCAATTAAACCCGAACTTAACTCATTTATTGGGATAATTTCGTATATATTAGTATCAATAGTTCTAAAATTATTAATAAACTTAGATGTGGCAATAAAGAAACTCTGCTCCACATTTATTATATAAATATTAACTTTAATACCAGGATTATTATAACTTTTATGATTCATAATTCTAATAATATAACGATTAATAATAATTGTGAAATTTTTATTGATTTACTACTAAAATTACATAACAAAATAGTTATTGAAAATCACAATAAATTTATGGAAAAATTACATTCTAATTTAAGGGAAAAAAAATATGGGTTTCAAAAGTTAAACAAAATTGCACAATTTTATCTGATTAAATTAGCAGTTTCAGAATTAATAAAATTTAATCAAATAGATAATAACAGTAATTACAGATCATATGAACCATCAACTGATGATATTGTTGAAGAATTAAAAGCAATGAAAGTTCAAATTTCAAAGACCACTCTTAACAGGTGGATAAGAGAACACTTTGTTAACATTCACAATCTGTGTGAGCAAATCATCAATCATAATTTATTAAATTATTTTAGAAATTCGCAAGAATCACCTAATCTTAACTCTTAAATTTGTATTAATATTAAATAAAATCGGTCAATATTATATTTATTTTTTTAGAATGTTGAGATAGATTGAAATATAATAATTTTTTCAACCAATTCTATTGTTTTATTATAAAAGATAAGAATTTTAATAAAAAGTCTTATTGTTCGTTAACACACTTCTTTTTCAGATATTTAATCCGTAAAGTTTTTATTTCAATTCCGTTTCATTTTTAATTCGTCCCATTTCATATCGCTTTTACGATAAATTTTTGTTCCATTTTTGTCCCAATTTTTTCTCATTATGTTTTACTACCTGAATAATCAAATAATTCAATCCCAATTTTGTTTCACAATATCATATACACTAAAAATGTTGCGAATTTGTCTAATTTTCTGGCTTTTTTAAGGTGGTATGAAAGTTTCATTTATTGCTGAAAAATATTTTGTAAATAATTAAAAGGAATAATATGAAAAATGAATTAAAAGAATTTGCAATTAGCAGCTTGAAAAATCGTAATGAAATAAAAAATTTTTCTTGCGCAAAAGATTTGGTAGGGAAAAAGGAGTGTTACTTCTCTTATTTTCTTTACGGAGAGGAAGTAATGAAATACCTGATTTCAAATGGTAAGGATTCAATCGCTGGCTTCAAAGGAGTTGTAGAAGCTGATTATCTGATTCTAGACCTTGATTGTAAGGACTCAAATGGAAAAACGGATTTAACAAAAGCCATTCTGCCTTTGCAATCATTTATTAAAGTATTAGTAGAACAATGCTCATTGAACCCAGAGCATATAATCATAAACTTCAGTGGAAATAAGGGCTTTCACATTCGTTTACATAATTCCCTATTTGGAGGTTTTCCAAAAAATGATAGATTGGACCTTATACATAAACAAATCGCCACTCACCTAACAAAATCATTTGATTTTTTTGATCTATCAATTTATCAAAAAATTCGACTTATAAGAATTCCTGAAACTATTAACATTAAAACTAATAAAAGAGCAATTTTTATTCGAACTAACAAAATATTAGAATTTAATTCCATTGATGATATAAATCTTTTATTAACATCTGATTATGATAAACAGGGAAAAGATTTACAGCTTATTAACAATTTTTTTGATGGGAATATATCATTTGCTGCTAACGAAAAACTAGTGGAATTAAAAAATGAAGTTTGCAATAAGTTACTGGATAACACTAGAATTAACAATGAGAATAAAACACGTGATAAACTTTCTGAATTTTCTAAATTAAATATTATAGCTGAAAATTGTTTAGTTACTAACGAGATATTAAATAAAGCGAAATCTGGTTCTCATTTAACTAATGATGAACGCCTGTTTATTTCTACTATTCTGATAGACCTATATCCAGATGATGATAATTTGATCCACCGTATTATAGAAAATCAAAATGATTACGACTATAACATCACTAAATCAAAATATGAAAATATTAAATCTTTGGAATATTCACCTTATAATTGTTTTTCTTGGTGCGGAGAAAAATTATGTTCAAATGCCAAAAAGTTTAATGTTCGCTTACCTTCAGATTTCATCAAAATTTCTAAAAAATTTAATCAATCAATTTTTGTCGAAGAGTTTATTTTACACTTTAAAGATCAGTTACTATATGACCATAGAAAAGATAAATTCTTCTTTTATTCTTGTGGCTATTTCAAACAATACTCTGAAAATCAAATTGCTTCTTTAACAAATAAATATCTTAAAGATAATTTTGATTACAAAGCAATAAGTGATAAGGAAATTAGTGGAATAATTAAAAGACTTAAAATGGAGGAATCAATTTATTATGAAGACAATTTAGACAGGAACAAATATTTTATTAACTTAAAAAATGGTGTGTTTGATCTTTGCAATAAAAAATTCTACCCTCACGATCCCAAGTACAGATTTTTTTATCAATTTGATGTAGATTTTGATCCAGATGCTAAATATGGTCTATATGAAAATACTCTCAAACAAATTTTTAATAATGATCAAGATATAATTAGTTTCTTTCTAAGATGGCAGTGTTATATACTCCTGTATGACTATAGCTACCAGAAAATGCTTGTTCTATATGGAAAGGGACGAAATGGTAAAAGTCTGTTGTTGAATATACTCAGATGCATATTGGGCAGTGATAATGTTGCCTCCGAGAAATTACAAGATTTAGCAAATGATAGAGGTTACTCTCTTGTCAATTTGGAGAGGAAGTTCTTAAACATTTCACAAGAATTGACTGGTAATGAAATCGAAGTTGATACCATTAAACAAATTACTGGTGGCGACCTAATAAGTGCTAGACCTATTTATAAAGAAAGAATTCAATTTGTAAATAAGGCAAGGTTAGTTATTGCAACAAATATCCTACCGAGAATTTCAAACTTTGATCAAGCTTTTTACCAAAGAATTGATTTCATTGAGTTTCCCAATTCATTTTATGATAATCCAGACACAAATCTTGAAAGTAAACTTACAAGTGAAAAATCTGGCATTCTAAATCTCATAATTTCTCAGTTTGACCAAATACTAAGCGATAATAATTCAATAAAAATTGAAGTTCCTGAAAAGTCTAGAAAATCTCTAGACTCTAAAATAGGTTCATTCAACAGTGTCTTAGAGTGGATTAGCGAATGTTGCATTGTAAATCAAAGTAATGATAAAAAAATTGTAATGTCTTTACAGAAAGCCTACAAAAATTATGAAGAATGGTGTTTAAGATCTGGTGGGAAAAAATTGAGCAAAAATAACTTTAAAAGACTATTAGAAGACTATTATAATTTGCAAATTGAACAAGTAAATTATTTAAGACAAAATGGGAGTGTTTATAAGAATCAAATTTTAGTTTATGGTCTTGAAATACTGCCCTCCAATGAAAAGAATTTTTTACCTGATCAATTTTATTCAGATAATTTTAAAGATTTACCTTTTTGATTTGATGAATTGATTTATGAATACAGATGATTATAAGAATGAATTAAAATTGCTTTCTCTCAATAAAGCTTCTAAGCTGATGATGATTAGCGTAACAACATTAAAAAAATTAATTAAAGAAGGAAGGATTGGTGTGATAACTATAAACAAACAAATGAAAATCCCTTATCTTGAATTAAAAAGATTTATTCAAGAAAATCTTACTAATATCAATTATAACCTCGATAATTGTAACGTTGAAGATAAACAATGTACTAATTCTCAGATAATTAACACTAATGAACTTTTCAATGAACTTATTCAAGGAGTATAATTATGGCAAGCATCTATACTAAAGGAAATAAAATTTATATATCCTGGTATGACCCTTTTGTCGGTAAAAACAAGAACAAGTCAACAAAGCTTATAAATACAAAACAAAACTTAAAGAAGGCTCAGATAATAGCAACTGAGTTGCAGAAGAGAATTAATGAAAATTATACAAAATTTAACCAAATTGGCATTATCAAGAATTCCATAAGCTCATCAATTGAACATTTCTTGAAGGTAAACAGCGACAAAAATTATAAAACTATTCAGGGATATAAAAATTTCTTTTCGAAGTTCACAAATAAATTTCCTGAATACGAAAGCTGTCTGATAATAAATAAATTATCCTGCGAAGAATGGTTAATTTCATTCAGGAAATCAAATTATCAACAAAATACTCTTCACGGAATAACGAAAGTTTTAAAAAAGTTTCTTAATTTCCTATTCGAGTACAACTATATACCTGTGTTTAAGCTAAACAGAGACATCACCTTTAAGCCGGAGATCAAAGAGATCATAGTATTTCAGGAAAATGATTTAAAGATAATGATTGATGCTCTAAGAAATAAAAATGATAATTTTACAACTGCATTCTATATACTCCTTTATACTGGTCTAAGACCCAGCGATATTTATAATATAAATGTTAATGATATTGACCTTAAAAAGGGAACCATTAAATATTATTCCGAAAAGAGCAGTGAATTTTTCGAAGTACCATTCCACCCTGAGCTTAAACCTATTCTTGAACAAAGAATCAAACAGATAGAAGTTGGTAAAATTCTGGAATATGAGACTATAAATAACTTGGGAAAAGCTTTCAGAAGATTTTTAGCAAAACTAAAGCTCGAACATAAGGGCTATACGCTTAGAACCTTCAGGAAAACTTTCATTACATTAGCTCACCAAAGCGGTATGGATTTAGCAACGGTTTCAAAATTAGCTGGTCATAAAAAAATAACTACAACAGAACTTTATTACAATCGACTTTCTTTAACTAAACAGGTATCAGAATTAAAAAAACTAAAGCTGCCTATCTGATTTAATACAATATTTGAGGACGAGAGAATTTTAATGCATATGTATGTTCTTAAGAAGCGTAATTAAAACAAAATCAGATGATTTAATTGATTATTGTTCATTGAAAACTATGAAATTTCTACTTCAGTTTCTACTTCAGTGGTATTTGCTTTAAAAACACAAATCCCTGTAAGTGATTAGTTTACAGGGAATTAAGTGAGTGGGCGCTGAAGGATTCGAACCTCCGACCCTCTGCTTGTAAGGCAGATGCTCTAAACCAGCTGAGCTAAGCGCCCTTAATTTTTTTTATCATCAGATGCTC
>CALHRB010000066.1 GCA_938038165.1 Candidatus Kapaibacterium sp.
GATTTTAACAATTAACAAGTTTATTTTACATTATTTACAAGTGAAATTTAATAATTTATTTCAAACAAACAAAAAAATAAAGTTTTATGGTAAAACCTTTTCGATTAATGATAATTGCATTGCTGCAAGTAAAACCGATGAATCAAGCTGTGAAATATCGGTATTTAGTATTGCTCGCTTTATGTCCGAAAACATCGAGCAGTTTGCGTCCTTGCTAACTATCAAACAGGATACTTTCTCCTCATTTGAACTTATAAAAATCACTTCATCGGGCTCAAAAATCATGTAATTTGTGCAATTATGAAGTTCAAAGTAACCATATTGGGTTTGAACCGAAATTATAGAACTATCTTCATCGTTTGCGTAATCAGTATCACTGTTTATAGATAAAAACAATAACTGATTGAGTTCCTTATTGAAAAGGTTAATAATATAGCTACCGCCAACAAATTCGGCTTCGGCGTTCAAAATCTTAGATATTTTCCTTATGTCTTCTTTTCCAAATATCATTGAGCATTTTCAAATCTGTCAACCAACAAAATAAAATAAAAAAAATTAAAAATAAAAGGAATAATTTGAAATCAATAAACTATTTTTAAAGGAAGGGTCTGTGAGTGGTTAATTCAAAAAAGGCTCGTAATAGAAATCATTATTAATACAATTTTTAAAAAGTAATGTAAATTAAGTAAATTCCTCCGAAAATGACTAATACTCCACAAACTTTTTTGACTATTTTAGTAGCTTTTGAGTTTTCCGACCAGTTTAGATACTTTTGAACTAAGTTAACCATAGAGCCGGCAATAACAATCAGAGCTATATGTCCAAGAGAAAATGAAAACAGTAAACCTGCTGCATAAAAGCCGTCAGTTGTGGCAACCTGAAAAACTATTCCTAAGATAGGAGCCATAAAGGCAAAAGTGCAAGGACCAAGCCCAATGCCAAAGATAAGTCCTAAAATTAAAGCAGAGATATAACCTTTTTTATTTGTTCCTTTTAATTTTGCCCCATCCCATGGCAAAACAAAAACATCGAGAAGATAGAGACCCACAACAAAAAAGACAGCGGCAACAATATAATTTCCCGCTGTGCCCACATCTCCCATAAGCCTTCCCATTGCCAGTGTTATTCCTCCAATTAGAGCGATGGTAATTAAAATTCCGATAGCAAAGAATAATGAAAGCTTGAAGGATTTTTTCAGAGTTAATCCTTCGTGGGAACTTAGAAAGCCAATTATTAAAGGGATGCTTGATAAATGACAAGGACTTAACAGAATGCTCAATATTCCCCAGACAAAAGAAGATATTATTGATAACCAAACATTCTGGTATAGCAATTCGCTAAGAAAAGTAAAGATGGATTCAATCATAATAAATCAGGTTTTAGGTTTCAATCCTTTAGATTGTAAAAATTTATCAATATCTTCTTCGGGATAGAAACCCTCGTGTCGATGAATTTCATCACCCTTTTCGTTAAGGAACACCTGTGTGGGAATCAATCTGATTTTATATTGCTTTGCTTTATCTTTATGCTCAGCTTTCCAAACATCGTAAAAAATAACTTTTATTTGGGAGCCATATTTATTTTCAATTGATTTCATTATTGGCTGCATTTTTTTGCAAGGTATGCAATTAACTGAACCCAACTCGATAAAAGTAATTTTTGGTTTTTCATTAGCGTAGTTAGAAACACTAAAAGTCAAAAAAAATAAAATTAAAAATAAAAAAACAATATTTTTCATTTAACTATTTCCTTTAATCCATTCAATAATCTGATTTTCAGAGGGAATTGAGCCAAAGCTTACAACCTTTTCGTTTATAACCAACCCTGGGGTCATCATAATCCCATAACTCATTATTTGCTTAAGATCAGTAACTTTGGTAATTTCAGCTTCAATAGCTTGAGATTCGACAATGTTTCGAACTTTTTTTTCGAGTGCCTGACATTTAGCACAACCGGTTCCAAGGATTTTAATGTTCATTTTTTTCCTTTCTAAAATTCATTTAAAAATTTGTTCAATTCTTCAGTAATATACTTTTCGAATTTAGCAAAATCGTAGTAATAATCCCATATTTTGGTCAAATTTTTCCATTTTACTTCTTTTCCATTTACTTTTTTGCTTAGAATTAAAGTTTGAGTTTCTAATTGATATTCATCTTGGAAATGCTCATTTTTTTCATCGAGAAAATCAATGGATTGAATTGTTATTGTGCTGTCTTTCAATTCTTTTTGATATCTGGTATTCAAAATATTTTTGGTGTATTCTTCAATTGTTAAGCATGCATGACATCGAATTGTGGCATGAAAATAAAGCACATCGATTTTAGGTTTGTTTTCCTCTGAAAATGCTATATATGATGTGATTGCAGTCAAGAGAACTAATATTAATATTTTTCTCATATATTTCCTGTGATTAAGTGAGACCAAATATATAACCTACAATAGTAGAAAATATTATAACCAATAATACATAGATTATAGTTTTTTTCATACCGATAACGCTTCTTATTACAAGCATACTTGGCAGCGACAAAGCAGGACCAGCTAATAAAAGAGCCAGAGCCGGACCTTTGCCCATTCCTGCCCCCATTAATCCCTGAATAATAGGAATTTCGGTCAAAGTTGCAAAATACATAAAAGCACCGATGACAGATGATACGAAATTAGCAATCAATGAATTTCCACCAACCAAAGTATTAACCCAATCGGAGGGTATAACACCCTCATGCCCTGGTCTTCCAAGCATAAATCCAGCGAATAAAACTCCTGCAAACAATAGAGGGGTTATTTGCTTTGCAAAAGTCCAGGTTGATTCAAACCAGTGATTTAATTCCTCATTTCCTGTCATTGTGATATATGTTAAACCGAGGACACCAATAGCAAAAGGAAAGCTTGGATTTTCAAAGAAGAAGGCGGATGCAGCAGTAACAACAGAGGAAATTAAAACTTTAGTCCAATTAGCTTTATACCAGATAATTAAAATTGCTGCAAAAATTAGAGATAAAACTATAGTGATATACCATTTTACGCTGAAAATAACATACCAGAATCCGTTGCTTACATCAGGCTTTGCCCAATTAGAGAAAATCAAAACACCAATTAGTAAAGAAAAAAATATAACAGTTTTCCAAAGTGGCCTATTTTCGTTCGGTTCGGGTAAATCAGCAGCAGCCTCCATCTTGGCTATCTCTTCTTTTCTAAAAATATATGCCATTATCAAGCCTATAACTATCGCAAAAATAATAGCCCCGATTGCACGGGCGAACGCAATATCAACACCAAGAACTTTACCTGACAGGATTATTGCAAGCACATTTATTGCCGGTCCGCTATAAAGAAAAGCAATAGCAGGTCCCAATCCTGCTCCCATTAAGTAGATGCCTGAAAAGAGCGGCAAAACTGTGCAAGAGCATACTGCAAGAATCCCTCCGGAGACCGAACCAACACCATAAGCCATTGTTTTGTTTGAATTTGGACCAAGGTATTTCATTACTGAGCTTTGACTTACAAATACCCCAATGGCACCAGCAATGTAAAATGCAGGCAGTAAGCAAAGAATCACATGTTCCTGAGCATACCACTTCATTAGTTCCAATGCCTCGAAAATGGCTCCGTCAAATCTTTGATTACCGAGTGGTAGGTTATAAAAAAGTAAGAAAGCACCAGCAAGATATATAAATACTTTTATTTCTTTTTTTACATCCATAACTTAATTCAAATATTTCTCATTTTGATAAACATCGAAATAATTAATTACTACAAATTTCAATTCTATTAACAACTACAATTTTTTTGAGGTCTTCTAAAATTATTGGGTCGTCTTTTAAGAAAATTTCTGTTGATATTAATAATTGATGAATCAAAGGGTTCGGATTCAGCCTATCAATTTTATAGTTAACCCATTTTTTGTCTTTTTCGTCTATGATGAAACCCGCTTCTTTCAGGATGGAAAGATGTTTGGAAACTGTAGAAAGACTAACTTTTAAAATTGATTGCAACTCACAAACGCAAAGAGATTTCCTCAAAAGGAGAATTAATATCCTTAGTCTGTTTTTGTCTGACAATGCAGAATATATTTTTGTTAATTCTTCCATAATTTTTAAATAATCATTTCGATGATTAACGAAATTAAGAAAAAAATATTTATCATAAAAATTTTTTTAAAGATTATATAAAAGCTGAAAAAAAGGTAAGTATATATTCTCACTTTTTGTGATTATTGGTGCATATAAAGCAAAAGGATTAAATTGGAAATCAAAGCTGCTCATCGAAGGTTTAGGCGATTTACCCTTAAAGCTAAAATAAAGAGTCGAAAATCCTGCAATTCCTCCAATAGTTGCATAAAGTGGAATGGAATTTTTTCTCTCGCTTGTCGAAGTAACGATTAAACCAATTCCGGCACCGATTAATCCACCACCAAAAGTTCCAAGCATTATATAATCACCGTGAGAGGTTTCAAAATCAACATCTGAAGTTAAATAATTACCCAACAATAAACCAAGGCAGGCTCCGATAGTTCCTGCGATGGAATATGGCTTTGAATCAGAGGCATCAGTTAAGGCGACAATGCTTATAGGAAGAGCTGCTCCTAATAGTCCAGAAGCGGTGAGAACGGTTGCATCGCCCTCAGAATAGCTTTGTCTTTTGCTTAGATAATCACCAGCTAAATAACCAAAAGCACTTGTTGCAATTGTAGTGGCAGACCACAATCTTGGGCTATTATATAAAGAAAGAAAGTCGGTTAAAGCTAAACCCATTAAGGTTCCAAAGACTGACGTGCTAACCATTGTGGAAGATTTGCCATTTGAAAAGTTGTTGCTCTTTGATATTGAATAATTTATTATCATTTCCGAAAGACTTGAAAAAAACATAGTCCCAATTATGGAGCTTGAAGGGGCATTTGATATTCCCCCATTAACGAGGTCAAATAAAAATAATCCATGAAAAATCCCGGCAAAACCGCCAAATGAAGTATAAGTCCCAACAGCTTTAGGAATATTTGAATTCATCGTTAAATAGTAAGGAACGGCAAAAGAGGTTCCTGCTGTTAGAAGATATAAACCTGTGAAAACTGCTGTATTATCTGCTTCGAGCATCGTCGGTAAAGCCCAGCCCCAGAAACCCAGACCAAGAACTGTGGATGAAACTATCAAGGGAAGTCTCCCGCTTTGATCAAATGGTTTAATTGAGTCCAACAAAACTAATTTATTTGAGAAATCGATCCTGAAAGAGTCCAACTGTGATTTGGTAAAGTTGATTCTTTTTCTTAATAATAACTCTTCGCTTTTGTAGTTAATCTCAAGAAAATAATTAGAGTCATCAATTTTGAAAAGTTTGGCATCCTGAAAATTTTCATGTTCTTTGAAGATTCCAAGCTTATTTGACAGTTCCTCAGTAATAATAAAGATTTTCCCTGAGGTATCAGCGGGGATATTAATTTCTTGGGAATAAAGAAATGAGAGATTAAAAAAAAGTAAAAAGATAATTTTATAAAATTTCATAATTTTCTGATATTTTGCTATTTTACAAAAAAATGAAATAATTTACAAAAAAATTGTAGAGGACAATAATGAAAAAGAAATTTTTTGGGGTTGTTATTTTAATAATTTTTATTATCATTATTATTCTGCTTCTATTAAAATTTTGTAATACTCCAAAGTTTACTAACGTAATTTCCAAAATAGAAAATGTTGACCCATTTAAAATACAGAACAATGCTGAATTTATGATTAATTTATCTACAAGCAATTTAGAACCTGGGTTCATTGAAGGTTCTTTGTTCATAGTGCCAAATAATTTGAACTCAATTTCTGATATAAAACTTGAAAACTTTATTGCAGGTATTTTTATTGAGGATTCACCAATTTATAAATTAGAACAAAAAGATTTTTTTGTTAACGCTTCTTCAGCTACAAAATCTAAAATTGCCACTTCATTGGTATTGGATTTTAGCGGGTCTATGTATATGCCTTATACTATAAATGATTATAGTCAGGGCGTTAACATTGAAATCATACCGATAAATGAATTAATCTCAGCCGTTCAAAACTTAATTAGTTTTTTTAAGCCTGAAGATATAGCTGAAATAATAAAATTTGGTAGTGATTACGACCCTAGTTCCGGTTTTACAAATGATCAGAATTTCTTAAGCGAATTTGTCTCAAAAAATTCATTCAATCGTGGTGCGACAGCTCTTTATAATTCAATAATGTATGCAATCAATAATATTAAACAATTTGATAAAAATACTTTCAAAAGGTCTGTTATTGCTTTTGCCGATGGACAAAACAATCAATCGGGTTATACACCGGATGATATAATAAATGAAGCAATAATAAATAATATTCCAATATTTTCAGTGTGCTTCGAATCAGTTGAAGGTGATTGTAAGGCTCTTGAAGAAATATCATTAATTTCAGGAGGTTTGTCAATAGTATCCTCTGATCCCCAGTCTCTCAAAGATTTATACAATAAGATTAATTATTCAATTAGAAATTCATACTATGTTAAAATAAGTTATCCTCAAGAAATTTTTAATAAATATAAAGGAACTGCTAAGTTGAAAATAAGAATTATTAAAGATTCAAAAGTTTTAGATTTTTATGATA
>CALHRB010000067.1 GCA_938038165.1 Candidatus Kapaibacterium sp.
CGATACACTGTTCTTTTTCCACACTTTTGAAAAAGGTAAAAATTATTATTACCGCTTAAGACAATTTGATACCACAATTGGCTTTGGCGGTAAATGGTACCCCGAAAAAGATTTTCATTTACTTTCCATAGCCTCAACACAAATTGATTTTTCACCCTATAGAGATGTGTTCAGCTTTGGTAATTATCGTGGATTAATGTGGCAACCAGAGCATTACAACAAATTTGATTATTCTCAATTCCCCGGACTTGAAGGTACCCCCAAGAATTGGTTCCCGAGTTATCACGATTTTTACGCTGCATTCGGGTGGCAGCACTACTACAGAGAGTGTTGTTGTCAAAGGCGATATATGTTTTTCGGACCCAAAAAATGTCAAGTGGTAGAAAATTATACAACTTTATCAAAATGGCAACAAATATTGAGAATTTTTGGTAGAAATTGGAATGGTTCATGCTCTGGCTTCTCCTTCCATTCAGTTGAAAGATGGCTCAAAAACCAAAAACCATATAGTTACCAAATAGAATTCAATGATGATATACAAAGAAAGATTAATCAACAACAGCAATATCAGTTATCTAGACAACATTATAGTTCAGTTTACAACAGATCCCCATTTGGTGCAGTTGAGTTTTTAAGAAATGTGTTCAACTCTAACAATAAAAATATGCTCCCTGTTCTATCCTTGTGGACTACATACGGAGGACACGCCGTTGTTCCATATATGATTACTAGCGGTCAACAATACGATAGTATATGGGTTTACGATAATTGGTTCCATTTCGATGCAAATGCAAATCAATCTTGGATTAACAAATTTGTTATTGTTGATAAAGCAAGCGGTTTATGGACATTTCCTAATGGATTTGGAAGTGAATCGTGGTATGGAACAAATATGCAATTAACTCCTGTTTCTAGTTTCGTTTATTCTACTCCAGTTCTGAAAGTTGATAAAAATACTGATGAAATACAATCCAAAAAGAAAAGGGGAGAATTTCTCTTAAGCTCGAATGATTCACTTATCGCAACTACAGTTTTTGTCAGCGATCCCAATGATGTCTCAATTAAAGATTCAAAAGGGAATATAGTTAAATTAACTGACTACAGTAACATAGATTCATCAAACATCCAAATAATTAAAATGTATGGTGGATTGAAAGATGATCCTTCTCTGAAAATTATTGGTGCACACATTTTTGCAGATGATGATAAATCCGAATATACAATCGAAAAAGTCAATAAAAGTAGCGACACTTCAACGATAAATATTTATGGTCTTGGGTATGATGGTGAATTTAAATGGAAAGGAGAAAACAATTCCAAAGTCAATGTTATTATTTCAGATATGAATCACGGTATAAAACTTAAAAGTGAGAAAAATACCGAAATTATAGATTTTGTTGTCGTTAAAATCGACGAAGAACATAATTATCAGAAGTCTATCAAAATTGATAAAACAAATTTAGGTAATAATGAAGAGTTTTTCGCCGGATTTTCACCCGACAGCAAAGAATTTAGAATCACAAATAATGGTAATGATAAAGAATACAATATTGTAGTTGATTTGGGAATTGAAATACCTTTAAAAGATGTTAAATTTGGTAGTAAAGATACTCACATTTATACGCTTGAGGAGTCTAATGATGATGATACCACCAAATTGATTATTAAAATTGATAGAAGTGCCTCAGGCAAATCAGATACAACAATTGTTTATGATGGTAAAATAGATTCTACAACAAGTATTGCTGAATGGTATAATTCAAAGAAAATCATCAATACAAAAGTTGAAATTTATCCGAACCCTGTTAGTGAAGACCTTTCATTTAAGTTATTACTGAGTAAATATAATTTTATTGAAATCAAAATAATTGATTCTCAAGGTAAAGAAGTTAAAACAATCATTAAAGATTACAGATCTATGGGTGAATACATAATATCAACTGATATTAGAGAACTAAGCTCAGGTTTGTACTATCTCAACATAAATACTCCCGACCAAGTAATAACAGAAAGTTTTTTGATTATAAGGTAATTTAGGTTTAATTATGAAATATTTAATTGCAATATATTTAATTATTATATTCGGCAATATCTCATTCTCCCAAGACGTTCCCCGAGTTATCTCATATCAGGGCGTTCTGGTAGATGCGAATGGAAAGCCCGTTAATTCGGACAATTTATTGGTTAATTTTGCATTCTATGATGCTGAAAACGGTGGGAATAAGTTAGGTAATATCAAGCCAAGAAGCTTAAAAGTTCAAGGAGGCTTGTTTTTTACACTTTTAGGCAGCGAGTCAGAAGATATATTGCCCGCATTCGATAGACCAACGTGGTTGGAGATTGAAACAAATGGAACGAAAAATCGGGTTCTGATGACAGCCGCTGTTTATGCTTTGAATATACCGGATGGAATTGTAACGCCGAAAAAAATCAAATCAGAATCTATAGAACTACATCACTTAAAACAAGGTAACAATGTAGGTGAAATATTGAAATGGGATGGAACTAATTGGATTAGAGAAATAGACAATTCTTTAAAAAGAGTAACAGCAATCCAACCTATTGAAGGAAGTGGTACTGAATCAGATCCCTTGAGAATAACATTACCAGAATCTTTACCAATTGGTAGTATTTTAGCATATTGGGGAAATAATCCACCAGAAGGATGGTTACTTTGTGATGGTTCAGATATACCAGATACATATTCTAAATTAAGAGTTTTTCTTAAATCAACTTCAACCCCAGATTTAAGAGGAATGTTTTTAAGAGGTGCAAATACAACAATAAACAAACCCTCAAAAGGTCCTGATGGTGATCCCGATGAGTTAAAAAGAATAGGTGGATTGGGTGTTTCAAAAGTTGGGAGCTTTCAAATGGATGCTTTTCAAGATCATCTACATACATATAGAGGAATATTCACTGGTGTTGCAGCCGGCGGTGGTCATGCTTTAGGTTTTAGCGGTTCAACAAGTGCCACAGATTTTACATCTGATTCGCGAACTATATCTACAAATCCTAATCAGAGATTTTCCACCGAGACCCGCCCAAAAAATGTATATGTTAATTTCATAATAAAAGCGAGGTAAATATGAAAAATGTATATAGAATTTTCGCATTGTTTTTTCTAATCATAGCTTTGTTAGGTTGTGATAATTCCTCTCAACCTAGTGACAATAAAGGAAAAGTAGAAAATTTATCTAAAATAGTTACTGGTAGAATTATTGATTATGATGGTAATGGTATCCAGGATGTTAAGGTTTCTATAGATAACTTAACTACAACAACAGATATAAAAGGTTTTTTTAAGTTTAACAATTTAGAAAAAAATAACTCTGAGATAATCTTTGTGAAAGCAGAAAAACAGGGCTATCATACGAAATACTATAAAACCCAAAAGCAAGATAATGCTACACTAATAACAATGACTTTAAAAGAAAAAGAACTTTCAACTGTATTCAATGCAAAAAATGGTGTTACACATTTTTACAATAATGGTTCAAGCATTACCATTCCTCAAAATAGTTTAGTTGTCGAAACAACAAAGCAATTATATTCTGGAGATGCGTATATGTATTCATTTTCTTTAGCTGGTGATGATGAAGATATGCCAAATAATTTTCCTGGGGATTTTAGTGCAACAAATAGTGGTGGAGAATCTACATCTTTATTCACACATGGTATTCAAACAGTAGAACTTTATACTTCAGATGGAAAAAAACTTAATTTAGGTGAGAACAAAAAAGCTAAATTAACATTTCAAATACCGCAAATTTTACAAGGTCAAAACCCTCAAGAATTTCCTATTTGGCATTTCAACGTAACCAATGGGTTGTGGGAAGAAACAGGCAAGGCTATTTTAAAAGGAAGTTTTTATGAAACGGAAGTATCACATTTCAGCACAGTAAATCTCGACTATCCAACTTCAAATGCAACAATTGTCGTAACAGTAGTAGATTGTGATAATAGACCATTATCTGGAGTAACTGTTGAACTTTTAAGTATACAAGGCACCACAAGTGATAATGGTAAGATAACATTTATTAGGGTTCCTACGAGTATGGCTCTTAATCGGCCATCTATACTTAATATTCGTGCAAGTGGTTTATTGAATGGATATTTGTCTTCTAACACAATTTCTATAAATGATTTACAGCCGAATGAAACTCGTAAAGTTACAATAAGATTGCAAGCAACTACTTTGACAGGAAGATTAGTAGATTGTAATAACAATACATTAACGGGAATGGTGAGTGCAAACTGGGGGCAAAATGGTTTTAGCTATGGATATACAGATGCTAATGGAGTTTTCAAAATCGCTATACCATCTAATTCACAAGTAACGGTTTATTATCCTCTTGGAAAATATCAAACAATTTCAGTCCCTAATGGTTGTAATAGTTTTACTGTCGGTGATGTTAAAATAGATCCTAATGGAAATGATTGTAAAAACTCTGGTGGTGGTATCGGTAATTGTTCACTTATATGGAGTTATCAAGGAAAAACTTATAATGCTAATGATTATAAATATCAGGGTCAAACAATTTGTGTCTCATATACCTCTGGCAGATTATTGATTAGAGGCATGGTTTCTGATAATCTCGCTGAAGGATTATCCATTATAGCAAATATTGGTGAAAAAGGTACTTTTGAAATAGGAAGACCTGAACAAGAACCTGCTAATGCAATTTTAATTTTACAAGGTGGAGAACAAGCAGTTTCATACTATATTGATAGTTCAAGTGGTAAAATAGAGTCGAAATCAGCAAGAGGTGAACTCTTTATAGAAGAATTTACAAGTAAAGTAATAAAAGGAAGATTTACCTGTAACCTATACCGTCAAAATGGAACTACAGTAGGTATAGTCAGTGGTAGTTTCAATTTATCACGTTAATGGAGAGAAAATATGAATTTTATTAAAAGAGTAGTTTTATTATTAATTCCCTTTATAACTGTGTCACTTTATGCCCAAGACGTTCCCCGAGTTATCTCATATCAGGGCGTACTGGTGGATGCTAATG
>CALHRB010000068.1 GCA_938038165.1 Candidatus Kapaibacterium sp.
AGAATATTAATAAATTCAAATTTTGAGAAATTTTTATCGGGATAAAAATCAAAGTAATTTAATTTAAATAAAGGTATATATAATTTGTCGGTCTTTGATATATTCTCGAAAAGTTGATTTCGAATGAAATTTAAAAAATAATCATCTATTGAAAAGTAATTCATCTTTAGAGAAATTTCTGACAATGGTTTTTGCAAATCTGTTTTGAAGATAAACCATAGGAGTGTGTTAAACGGTCTAAGCAAATAATTAATCTTCAAATTGATAGCATTTCGGAGTAAAATATCAAAATCATCTTTGTTGAAGATTGAATTGTTGTAGTAATAAATATTAAATTCCTGATTTAATTTTCTGTATTCTTTTTTTTCAAGATTAAAATTTGAAAGAGAATTCCTTCTTAGATCTTCCTGATAAATCCACCAAATTACGTCAGAAGAAAAGTAAATTTTAACAAAATCAGGAATGTCAGGATGTGCTAAAATTTTATCTAATTCGATGAAATTGTCGTCAAAGCTTATTAAGGATTTGATTCTTTTAGTTTCGTTTTCGATATTTTGTTCAAACATCAGAAAAATAGTAATTATTAAATTAATCTGAGATAAAATTTTCGTGAACGAATAAATTTTTCGGGATTAAAGGTCTTGATATTGTTTGCAAAGTGTCTTTAGAAAAACTTTTTTGATTTACCATTTGTCTCCCAGCATCCACCGCTGCATTGAATATGTCGTCCAAATTAACCCCCATACCCTGAAGCATGCCAATAGCCCAAAGGTGAGGTCTAAAAATAGAACCAATGAATTGGCGATTGAATAATTTCACAAAGTTTTTGAGATGATTACTATATAAAGCAGTAGAAGAATTGTCCCAGCTATCAGAGGAGGAAATTAATGCAACTTTACCTTTGGTTGAAATATGAGAATTTCCATTAGATGAGGGTGACAAACTCGGTTGATACAATGGTTCCATCCTGTCCAAGAAATTAATAAAAATCTGTGCAGTCCAATTGTTAATATTATAAAAGCTAAAAATCCACAGATCAGACGTTTTTAGTTTTGGATAAATTTTTTGCATATCATCCTGACATAAGCATTTACCATTTGAGAGAAATACAGGGTCATCAGTGCAACCCCTACATGGGCTAATGGAAAGTTTCGATATATTAACATATTCAACTAAAACTTTCTGTTCCTTGAGTCCTTTGGTTAAAGAATTAAGCAGGTCTAAATGATACTTATTTTCAGGTTTATTGCTAATGTCTAGTAAAATTGCATTCATAAAATGCCTATATTATAAATTCAAAGAACAAAAGCTTAAACGAAAACCTTTCTATCAATATTGTTAAATTTTAATTGTTGAAAATAAAAAAAGACTTTTCCCAATGTAAAAATATACCAGAAAAAGTCATTAAGAATTAACTTAAAAAAAGTATTTATAGAATTTTACCGCTGAAGTGCCTCATAAATTGAGCACGCTCGAATGAAGCAGGATTTAAGCTTTTAGATTGGCTCATTTTGCCTCTAAACTCATTAATAGAATTAAAACTATGTTCGTTCATCCACTGTTCAATATCTTTTAGCATTTGCTCAATGAAATTAATCCCGTTTTTGTAAAGAGCGGAAGCAACCTGAACAGCATTAGCTCCAGCCAAGAGTTGTTTAACAACGGCTTTTCCATCGTGAATGCCAGTTGTCGCAGCAAGGTCGCACTTAACTCTTTCAGCCATTATAGCAATCCATCTCAGTGAAATTGTCAAATCCGAAGGGTTGCTGTAGATATTGGAGGGTATAATTCTGAAATTATCAATATCGAAATCAGGGGAAAAGAATCTATTGAATAATACCAAACTTGAAATACCAGTTTGCGAAAGCCTTTGCAGCATAGTTCCTAAATTAGTAAAGTAATAGCTAACTTTTAATGCGATTGGTATATGAATTTCTTTTCTAACTTTGGAAATAACTTCAAAATAAGCGTTCTCGTTTTCTTCGCTACTTCTTTCAAAATCAGAAGGTAGAATGAATAGATTCAACTCAAGACCGTCAGCACCTGCTTCTTCAAGCTTTTTGGCAAAGACAGGCCATTCGTGAGCTGAAACACAATTAATACTTGCGATCACTGGAATGGATAGAGTTTTTTTTGCGTCCTCAATCAGGAATAAATATTTTGTAACAGTATCCTCGACATCAGCAAAATCAAAATGATCGAAAATTTCGGGATATATATGTCCGGGGGCGCTCATTGTCACTTTACTTTGTTCCATTTCCATAATTATTTCTTCTTCAAACAAAGATTTCAGAACAACTGCTGAAGCTCCGTGTCTTTCTAAATCTTTCAATCCAGCCAAGTTTTCTGTTAAAGAAGAACTTGCAGCTATTATTGGATTCTTTAAATCGAATCCCATATACTTAACTCTTAAATCTGCCATATCTTATTCTATAATTATTTAACATTTTTTAGCAAAAATAAGTTTTTTTTATCTTTTATTTTCTCAAATTTTTTTATTTTTTCTATTATGTATAAATTTTGTTACAAAGTCAAGTATAATGATTCTGATTAGTCTGATTTCCTTTTAGTAATCTATATAGTAAATATAAAAATTTAAGGATAAAATTGGTTCTATGATAATTTTGCAAGATAAATTCAAAAAAAACGTTTTTTGGTTTGAATTTTGCAATAATTAAAATATAAAATTAGTTTTGATTTAAATTGTCGAAAGAAAATAATTTGAGTTCGGATTTTAAAAAATATGGCTTTGTTAGAATAGCGATTTTATCTCCCGAAATGAGAGTTGGGGATGTTTATTTTAATACTGAAGCCATTGTAAGGTCATTCACTCTTCTTAAAGAAAAAAAATGCAACTTGGCACTTTTTCCTGAACTTTCTTTGACAGGTTATACCTGTGGTGATCTTTTCTTTCAAAAAAAATTATTGGAATCTGTTATTAATGCAATTGCTATCTTAGAAAATGAGACTAAAAAAGCAAATTTAACAATTGTTGTTGGAGCTCCTATTAGCTCTAATGGAAGATTATTCAATACTGCACTTTTAATTTCAAATGGCTCTTTAAAAGGAATTATACCTAAAACATACCTTGCGAACTCAAATGAATACTATGAAGAAAGATGGTTTTCTTCAGCTTCTGACTATATCGAAAATGAAATTTATATAAACAACCGAAAAGTTCCTTTCGGGACTGACATATTGTTTGATTTTGTTGATTTTCCGGGACTCAGACTTGGCATTGAAATTTGCGAAGATCTTTGGGCTATTATCCCGCCAAGCTTATATCAGTCCAGCTCAGGAGCAAATCTAATATTTAACTTGTCGGCAAGTTCTGAGTTTTTGTCCAAAGTAGATTACAGACGAGAGCTTGTTAAATCGCAATCTGCAAGATGTTTATCAGCTTATGCTTATTGCTCAAGTGGACCTAATGAATCAACAACAGATTTAGTATATTCCGGTCATTGTATCATTGCTGAAAATGGAGTAGTTCTAAATGAGAATGAAAGATTTAATTTCAAGACAAATGCTATTTTTTCTGACATTGACATACAAAAGCTTAACCATGAAAGGATTAAGAATAATTCATATGGCTTTTCTAAATCACTCAAAGCTTTCAGGATAGTTTCATTAGATCAAAAATTTGACAGTCCAGAATATCTTCTTAGGGATATCAATAAAACACCTTTTGTTCCTGCAAGTTTGAATGAAAGGAATGCAAAATGTAAGGAAATATTTGAAATACAAACCACAGCTTTAGCAAAAAGATTATTGCATCTTAATATTGATAAGGTTTTAATTGGATTGTCAGGAGGACTTGACTCGACTTTAGCTCTTCTTGTGGCAGTTAATACATTCAAAAAGTTGAAATATCCTCTTAGCAAGATAATCTGCCTGAATATGCCTGGATTTGGAACTACAAAAACAACAAAAGATAATGCTAAATTGCTTGCTAATCATTTAAAGGTTTCATACAAAGAAATTGATATCAAAAGGAGTGTTAATTTACACTTTGAAGACATAAAACAACCTTCCGATAAAACTGATATTGTCTTTGAAAATGCTCAGGCGCGTGAGAGAACACAGATCTTGATGGACATGGCAAATCAAGTCGGTGGAATTGTTCTTGGAACCGGGGATTTGTCGGAAATTGCTCTTGGTTGGTCAACTTATAACGGTGACCATATGTCTATGTATGGTATTAATGCCGGAGTTCCTAAAACACTTATAAAATATATAATACAATGGTGTGCTGATGTAAATTTTTCAGGGAAAATTTCTGAAATTTTAAATGATATTATAGATACACCGATATCACCCGAATTGTTGCCTGCTGATTCAAAAGGAAGAATACAACAAAAAACCGAAGATTACATTGGTCCATTTGTTTTACATGATTTTTTTCTATATAACTTTGTAAGATTTGGTTTTGAGCCGAATAAGATACTTTATCTTGCGAATAATGCTTTCAGAAAAGAATTTAAATCGAAGGAAATTGCAAAATGGTTAAAAGTCTTTTATGAAAGATTTTTTCAAAACCAGTTCAAAAGAAATTGCATGACAGATGGAGTTAAGGTGGGAACAGTAGCTCTTTCGCCTCGAGGTGATTGGAGGATGCCAAGCGATGCTTCCGTAGAATTGTGGATAACAGATTTAGAAAATTATTAATAGGAATATGCAACTTCAGAGCAATACCATAAATCTAATTATTGCTGATGATCACGAGATTATGAGGGTTGGTCTTAGGAGACTTTTGTCTATTGATCACAGGATAACAATTGTAGGCGAAGCAGATAACGGTCGGGATGCCTGCCGTCTTGTTGAATTTTATAAACCTGAGGTCGCTCTTCTTGATATTAATATGCCTATTATGAACGGTATTGAAGCGACCAAGTTAATAAAAAGCTTAAGTGCCAATGTTGCTGTTGTTATGTTAACAGCTTATGAAGACTATGACCACCTTGAAGCCGCTTTAAATGCCGGTGCAAACGGCTATCTTTCAAAGAATGTCAATTCAAAATTTTTAATTGATTCTTTATTTAATGTTTCTAAGGGAGAAAGAGTTTTCAGCAGAAGTATTTTGAACCTTATGCAAAAGAAAATACCAAGCGAAAACGACGAAGATCTTCCACCAATAAAATTAACCAAAAGAGAGCAAGAGATCATAAACCTGCTGGCTCAAGGTTATAAAAGTTCCGAGATTGCTGAGAAAGTGTTTTTGAGCATTAGAACTATTGAGTCCCATAGGTCTAACATCATGAAAAAATTAGGGATTAAAAGTGCATCTGCTCTTGTAAGATATGCTGTCTTGAATGTTGCTATGAAAAGTTAAATTTGTAATTGGTTTAAGATTAATAATTATTTATATTTTACCCAAATGAAATATTGTTTTAGTTTAAATAATTTGTTATTTTAAACCGATATTACAATATTAAATTTATT
>CALHRB010000069.1 GCA_938038165.1 Candidatus Kapaibacterium sp.
TTATAATATTCAGCCATAAAAGTTTTATTATTTTGATTTTTACCCTGATAATATCTCAATGGTTGATTGGTTATATTACCCAAATCAAGATAAACTAAAAATTGATCCGTAATTTCATAATTAGCGTTGAAATCGAGGAAGAGCTGCTTGTCATAATATACATCAAATCGTGTGTCTTTTCCGTATTGATCAATATAGTCAGCAGTATAATTTACTGATAACCTCAAACTTATGTTATCATAAGAATAAGAAAGAGAAGCATTAAGCATATGAGGAGCAGTGCCGGGAAGAGTAACTTTTTCATTTTCTCGTCCTTCGATTTGAAGCCCTTCAGCTTCAGTTTGAGTGTATGTATAATTAGCATAGAAACTCAGACCTTTCAAAACTCCCGGAAGAAAGTCTAAATGTCGCTGGAATGACAATTCAAAACCGAGTAGATTTGCTTTAGACCCATTCATCGGTTGAAAATGATTGTCATAAGTTATCTGACTTTCCGGATCGACCCAGTTTACTGTAATATTTTCGTAGATGTAATCTTTTAAATTTTTATAGAATAATCCACCAGAAACAAGCCCAATTGACCCCCAGTAATAATCAAGCATAAGATCAAAATTCATTGATTTGGTTGCCTCTAAATTAGGATTTCCCTCGCTGACTACATTATCTGCTACTACGATATTTTTATAAGGAGCAAGGTCGTAATAATTTGGTCTTGAAAGTGTATTAGTCCAGGCAGCTTTGATAATTAAATTATCACTAAATTGATACCTCATCAAAAAATAAGGTAGTAAATCAGTATAAGATTTATCTCCCTGTCTTGGGGTAATTTTATAAGGATCTGTTTTATTGTTTGCATCATAAAAAAGTTTAAAGGCGTGATAATCAATTTTTGTGTTTTCAATTCTCAAACCGGCTATGAAGTTGAGATCACTACCCAAATTTTGATCAAGCATAAGATAAGAGCCGAGTATATTCTCTTTTGCATCGAAATTAACAGGCACATATTTTTCTTTGGCATCAGTTATTTTGAATTTTGAGGTGTCATTAAAATTAAGGTTACCAATAAAAGTTCTTGAAGGATAACTTCCTGCTAAGTAATTTCCGGCGAGAAACTTATCATTATCAAAATTTTCAGTTTCAATCAAAGTCATATTATCCATAAATTTTGATTTAGTGGATATGTTAAAGAATTTGTTGTCTCTTTTTTTATCTTTTGAGCGATATCTTAAACCAAACTTAATATTATTTCTGTTTTCTTCTTTTAATAATGGCAAGCTGAAATCTAATCTTCCATTCAAGTCGTTTTCGTCTGTATATCGGTTTTGTTCTGTTAATTCAGATAAAGTTAGTTTTTCCGGAACATCTCCGTCTGCAATATTAAAAAACGGCTGTTTTTCATTTGAAATATCAACTTTTACGGTAGCTTTTTTATTGCGAAAGGCGATGTATCTTTCGTTTGGTTTGTCTTCGAATGCTGTGGCTTTGTTGCCCTGCCAAGTTATATCAAGCAAGTTGAATAAAATGTGATGACCACCAATAGAAAAATTATACATTTTTTGAATTTCTAATCTTTGTCCATCGCTTTTGTCATTCATAATGCCTGCCTTATCCTGACGAATAATTTCAACATTTTTTACTTCACCATTGACAGGAACTCCTTTATTATCGCCCTTATCGAATCGTAGTCTTAATCTGTATCGGTTTTCCCAGTCATTCCGATGATTATATAAGGCATTGAAAAACAAGGAATTTTGATTATCAAAATTGTAATCAATGCCTGCTGATATACTTTGTCTGATTCTTTTAATATTATAAGTTCTAACTTCAAAGTTTGTCAGATAAGGAATATCATTTGAATATCCCCAAGCTCCTTCAATATTATCAGAGCCGTAATCCTTACTATGATAAGAAGCAGAGAGTATTATACCTAATTTATTATCCAAAAACCTTTCACCAAGGATTAAATTCCCATTGAATACTGGTTTATTTCTGATGAATCCAATTCCTCCACCGATGTTTGCCGAAACTCTTCTCTCGTTGACGATATTTCTACTGACGATATTGATTGATCCACCTATAGCATCAGCGTCCATATCGGGAGTAAGAACTTTGTTTACTTCCAACTGGTGAACCATATCAGATGGTATTAAATCTAACTGAATACTTCTTGTTTCGCCTTCTGCGGATGGTATTCTGTCATTGTTTAGGGTTACTGAGTTTAACATCGAACCTGTACCTCTTATAAGTCCATATCGAGCTTCACCTTGGTCGTACTGCACAGTAACACCGGTAACCCTTTTCAGAGCATCACCAATATTAGCGTCAGGAAACACACTTGTCTGGTCCGATGAAATAATATTGGTTATGTTGGTTCTGTTTTTTTGCTGATTCAAAGCTTTGGCTTGCCCTCTTAAATCTTCACCAATGATTATGACATCTCCCTTCTTAATTGTAGTTGGGGTTAATTTTATGGTAATATTTTTTGATTCATTCTCTCCTAATGTGATATTTTGTGAATATTCGTTATAACCGATATAACTGATTTTTAACTGATAATTTCCGGGTTTAATATTTGTAAAATTAAATTTTCCGTTTCGGTCTGATACTGTTCCTCTTGATTGATCAATAAAAACATTTGCACCCGGCATAGAAAGACCTGTCTCTTCATCAATGATCATTCCCGATAATATTGCATTTTGTGCATTTGAAATTGATATAGTGAGGAAGAAAATAAAAATGAACAGCAGTACCGATTTTTTTAGAGAGGAAAGAAACTCATACATACATTTTCCAATATAATTTGTTAAAAATTCAAAAATATGTTTGCATTGTTAGGATTTAATGAGTTTCTGATTAAGATATGTTAACGACGAATGAAAGTGAGTAAAGAAAAGAAAATGAAAAATGACAAAAAAAGGGGGTGTCTTTTGGAGACAGCCCCCGTTTTTTTGACTAAATAGGAATTAATTATTTTCAATATCTAGATCGTGGTCTATAACTTCATCTGTTGGAGTAATGGAAATGTCCGGCGAGTCTTTCCCGATTTTTGCAGGATCTATAGCATTCAGTAATTCTTCCTCTTCTTTCAGATTTGTCTCGAGAAAAGAAAATGACAAATGGTTACCATTTTCAGCCAAATCAACGACAATCCTTGAACCACCTTTCAGGTTGCCTCTGAGCATGCTATCAGCAAGATCATCCTCTACATATTTTTGGAGAGCTCTTCTCAAAGGTCTTGCTCCGAATTTATCATCAAAACCTTTATCAACAAGGAAGTTTTTGGCGTTTGTTGTTAACTCAAGAGTCATATTGTTAATTTTTAATCTCTTACGAAGCTCTTCGAGCTGAATATCGATGATTTCAAAAATATGCTCTCTGCGAAGTTTGTGGAAGATAATAAAATCATCAATACGGTTAATGAATTCTGGGTTGAACAATCTCTTAATAGATTCCTCAATAGTGTTCTTTACATTTTCATCTTCAGCAATAGCTGTAGATTCTGTGAATCCGATCTTACCGCCAATTTTGATATCTCTTGTTCCAACGTTGGAAGTCATTATGATGACAGTGTTTTTGAAATCTACACGTCTGCCGAGCCCATCGGTTAATATGCCGTCATCAAATACTTGCAATAAGATATTGAAGACGTCCGGATGTGCTTTTTCAATTTCATCTAATAATATTATACTGTATGGTTTTCTTCTGACTTTTTCTGTGAGTTGCCCGCCTTCTTCGTAACCGACATATCCCGGAGGTGCTCCGACAAATCTGGATACTGTGAATTTTTCCATATATTCGCTCATATCAATTCTGATGAGAGCGTCTTCGCTATCAAACATTACTCTGGCAAGTGCTTTTGCAAGTTCGGTTTTGCCAACGCCCGTAGGTCCAAGAAACATGAAGGAACCAATCGGACGTTTAGGATCTTTCAGACCAGCTCTGGCTCTTCTTATTGCTTTGCTAAGGTGTTCAATTGCCTCATCCTGACCAACAACCATTTTCTTGAGGTCAACTTCAAGATTCATCAATTTGGCAGATTCTCCTTCTGCGATTTTGTTTACGGGAATTCCAGTCATCATCGAAACAACATCGGCAATATCATCTTCACTAACTGTGAAGTATGTTTCGCTTGATTTTAGTTCCCATTCATTTTTGGCTGATTCGAGTTCTGATTGAAGCCTTTTTTCAACATCACGCAATTTGGCAGCTTCTTCGAAATTTTGATTTTTTACTACTTGATTTTTTTGAAATCTAAGCTCCTCAATTTTTTCTTCAAGTTCGATGATTTCTTTTGGAACCTGAATATTTGCAAGGTGAACCCTAGCACCGGCTTCGTCAAGAACATCAATAGCTTTATCAGGAAAGTTTCTGTCAGAAATATACCTTTCGGAGAGCCTTACACAGGAGATAATTGAATCCTCGCTGTATTTAACGTTGTGGTGTTCTTCGTATCTATCTTTGAGATTATCAAGTATTAATTTTGTTTCTTCGGCAGATGGAGGATCAACTATAATTTTTTGAAATCTTCTGTCCAAAGCTCCATCTTTTTCGATATACTGGCGATATTCATCGAGTGTGGTGGCGCCAATACATTGAATCTCGCCACGGGAAAGTGCCGGTTTGAACATGTTGGATGCATCAAGTGAGCCGGAAGCCCCGCCAGCACCGACTATTGTATGCAATTCATCAATGAATAGAATCACATCTTTTGCTTTTTCGAGCTCATTCATAACCGCTTTCATTCTTTCCTCGAATTGACCTCTATATTTTGTTCCTGCAACCAGGGAGGCAAGATCGAGCGTAACAATTCGTTTGTCAAAAAGTACTCTTGGAACTTTTCTCTGAACAATTCTGAGAGCTAACCCTTCGACAATTGCGGTTTTACCGACACCCGGCTCACCAATCAGGACGGGGTTATTCTTTTTGCGTCTGGAGAGAACCTGCGAAACTCTTTCAATTTCCTTCTCTCTGCCGATAACAGGGTCAAGTTTGTCTTCAAGGGCTAATTTTGTGAGGTCTCTGCCAAAATTATCAAGCACAGGTGTCTTGACTTTTTCTTTTTGAGAAGTTTTACCGAAACTTGGAGTTCTCTGGGCAGAACTGGGTTTTCCGCTAATTATATTGTCTAACTCTTTCCTTGCATTTTCGTAAGAAACTGCAAATTGGGAAAGAATTTGAGCTGAGATATTTTCTTCATCCCTTAATAAAGAAAGTAGAAGATGTTCAGTTCCAATAACGTCAGATTTATATAATTTAGCTTCGAGGTAGGTGATTTTCAATACCTTTTCGGCTTGTTTTGTCAATGGAATATTACCAATAGTAATAGTTGAACTTGAGCCTTTAACAAAATCTTCGATAGTTTTTTTCAATTTGTAAAGGTCAACGCCAAGATTTCGCAAAATTTTGACGGCTATTCCCTCTCCTTCCCGGATAATTCCAAGCAGAAGATGCTCAGTCCCAATGTAATCATGTCCTAATCGTAAAGCCTCATCACGACTTAACCTGATAACATCGTTCACTCTGTTTGAAAAGTTGCCTTCCATAAAAACTCTTATTTATTTGATACTTAGTTTATTATTTTCTTTTTTGCACCGAAAACATTAGAATATTCGGTGTTTTTACTCTTTAGTTAAGTAAATTGACGGTTAAGAGTTTTGATTATTTAAAATAATAATTCAGACATTTGTCACATCATTTCAACATTCTGGCTGAGAATTGCTGCTCTTTCGGCTATTTGAAGGTTTTGGATGATCGGGTCGAGGTTGCCTTCGATCACTTCTCTTAGTGAATAGTTTTTGTTGTCTCCTTCAAGTCGGTGGTCAGTTACACGGTTTTGAGGAAAATTATATGTTCTTATTTTTTCCGATCGGTCTCCGGATTTTACCATAGATTTTCTGGCTGACGAGATTTCCTGTTGTTGTTTTTCGAGCTCTAATTCATAAAGCCTTGAACGAAGTACCCTCATAGCTTTTTCGCGATTTTTCAACTGACTTCGCTCGTCCTGGCATGAAACTACGATGCCTGTTGGAATATGGACTAATCTGACAGCTGTTTCCACTTTATTAACATTTTGACCGCCTTTGCCACCTGAACGAAAAATATCAATTCTAAGGTCTTCTTCTTTAATTTCAACATCAATATCTTCAGCTTCTGGAAGGACAGCCACTGTTGCAGCAGATGTATGAAGTCTGCCGCTTGCTTCGGTTTCGGGGACACGCTGCACCCTGTGAACCCCACTTTCGAATTTAAATAAACCAAAAGCATTTTCACCTGCGACTGAAAAGACAATTTCTTTGAAGCCTCCTTTTTCGGATTCATTAAAGTCAATGATATCAATTGTGAAATTCTTTGATTCTGCATATCTTTTATACATATCAAATAAATCCCCAACAAAGATTCCTGCTTCGTCCCCTCCTGTTCCAGCTCTCATTTCAACGATACAGTTTTTCATATCATTCGGATCTTTTGGTATAAGCATAATTTTAAGCTCTTCCTCAAATTGTTGGAGCTTTTCTTCCAGTGTGTTTATTTCCTGATAAGCAAAATCTCTTAATTCCGAATCTGTTTCAGGAGAATTGATTATTTCTTTTGTTGAATCAATATCATCAAGGATTTTAAGGTATTTTTCGGATGCTTCGGCAACAGGTTGCAGATGCTTGTAATCTCTTGAAATTTTCTTATATCTCAGGACGTCATTTATAATTTCGGGGTTGTTTAGTTCATCAGATAATTGTTTATAGCGTTCTAATATTGATTGTAGTTTTTCTTTCATTAGTTTATTTTATTTAAAATGATCAAGACTATGAAAAGACGAAATTATAAGTTTTTAATTTATTGTGAATTATTCCCCAATTTTTATTAAATTGTGATATTATTTTGATTTAAACTTATGAGACTATTAAACTTAAAGAATTTGATGTTTTTTTGTTCCTTGCTTTTTTTAGCATCCTGTGCCAAAGAGAACCCGTTGCTTGTGAACCCTCCTTCGCCTGCTGAGACAGTTAAAATAAGATTATTTAATCTTGCCGGAGACCAAAAGGACAGGAAGTTAATTATTGGTGGGGTAAACGAAACAAAGCTGACCCAATATGAATCTTTATCCGATACAATCAAGCCAACACCAGAGGATTCTGTAAGCCTGATTATCAGAGGAAATGGGGTTGAAGACTTCAGATTAGCTAATAGGTTTAGAGTAATAAGAAATACATATTACATAATTTTTGCTCTTGAGTCAATTGACAAAAGAAAGCCTGTTGACACTATTATTATTCTTGGCACTACTCCAGGGTTGTATATAAATCCAAATACATCGATAATATCATTTATTAACACAAACAATGATACCAATGTCAGTTACTCTTTCACTATGGGGTGCCCAAACGGAACTCCTATTGCTCAAAATGTTACATACAGAACCATCAGCTTCCAATCTCAAGTTCCGAGCGGCAAAATGCCTGTTTCCCTCATCAAGCACTATCACGATTCAATCCGGATTGTTGGTCTTTTCGAGTTAGAGCTTAAATCCGGCGATGAATATGGTATAATACTTAGGTTCAAAGAAGGAAAAGAAGAATTATATCAGCTCAATCAAAATGACTTATCCCAAAATGCACTTGTGAAAGTCAAAAGAATTGAAAATAGTCAAAGCTTCATAAGAGTTTTAAACTTTTCGACTAAAAGTATTAAAGTTGAGAAACCAGAAAATGAAGATATTGAAACTAATTTAAGTTCTTTGGCTATGGGTGAATACAAGTCGGTATCAGCTTGTGCTAGCACTACCAAAGACTCAATTAATGTATTAATTTCAAACGATTTAAAAAGTTCTTTATCCACTTCGCTTGAAGTTTTAGAAAGATATTCATTATTAGTGTTTGATTCAAAGGAAGAAAGAGCAGGACTTACAATACTTGCCAATCCAATCAGATTATATCAGAGTCTCGAGGGCAAATCATTGATAAGGGTTGTTAATGCTGATTATCTAAGAGAAGGATTGACAGTTTCTCTTGGTGGCAGAAATGACACAAATTCAACCGGATATCGAAGTGGGGATGTTCTTGCTTCTGGATTAGCTTACGGGGAAATTTCCGATTACGTTATTTTGCCTTCGGGGAGAGCCCCTATAACTGTTTTTTCGGCATCAGCCCCAACTAAACTCCTTAAAACTGCAATAGCACAATTAGAAAGCAACAAAAGATACATTATGTCAATTTATGTTGATGACAAAGGTAAAGAGCAGATTTCACTCATCGAAGATGATGAGGCTAGCAAAAATATTGAACCATTGAAAGAAGGGATTTTTTCTCAAATAATAAACGCTATACCTGGAATTGGAAGGATGAATTTGAAGATTGAAAACATACTCAACGAAGCTTTTATTGACTACACATCATCTTTAGCTACTGTTTTACCAAAAGAAGAGGTAACAATTATAGTAAACAATAAAACTTTTCAGTTCAAACCTTCTGATTACACGAGTTCAATTTTGGTAGCAACAGGTGAAGAAAATAATATTGAGATTTTCGATTTCACCGAAAGACTTCCTTCAATAGAAACAAACCTTTATCATCGAAGATTTTTTAATGCTTGCAAGGAAGTTCCACTTGTCTCGTTCAGAATTGACAGCGATTCGGGAGCTACTGTAGCAGATGCTGTCAAATATGGCAATAAAACCGATTTCTATGCAGAGTATAACGATAGGAAACTTAGTTTTTTTGTTTTTGACTACCAAAATTTAAAGAGAATAAGCAAAATCAGCGATGTTTCTCTAACCTTTGGGAAAAATTATTCGATAATATTTACTGGTGATTCCAAAAAAGGGGGTTACTCTTTAATCATTCAACAAGAATATTAATTTTTAAAACCTAAATAGACAAGGGCATATAATGGAATTAAAATTACTAAAATCAATGATTATAATAATTCTTTTTCTTTTCATCATTTCAGAAACTTACTCAATAAATTATCAAGATTATGAACAAAGAAAATCAAGAAATAATAAAATAGCCTTTAATATTTATATACCAGGCAAAAAATTGGCGGATGGCTCTCAGGATATGGGTAAAATTTATGAAATAACGCAACTTCCAGAAGAATATTATTATCCCAATTCTATACACATTAAGACAAAGACAAATGTTGATATTTCAGGCGACAGAAAGACATTTTATTCATCAGTTCTGATGAGTTTGCTTAAAAATTTTAATGTTACCAAAATAAACGCACCTTTCAAGAATAAGGGAGATATAGCACTTACGGAACAAGACGAAGGTCTTGCCAGAATTTTTGAGGTTTTTTATTCTTATCCAATAGATCCTTATGATCTTTGTAAGGAATTAATGAAAAACCCTGAAATCGAATATGCCACTCCCATTTTTAAAAGATTCACGAATGATTTCTACCCCAACGATCCCGATTCTGCAAAACAGTGGTATATTAATAATATTCAGATGAAAAAAGCATGGGGCATTTCAAAGGGAGACAAAAATGTTAAAATTGCTATCATAGATTCTGGGGTTGATTGGGAACACCCGGACTTGGCTGCTAATATCTGGATTAATCCTGGCGAAGACGGATTGGACAGCGAAGGAAGAGACAAAAGAACAAACGGTAAAGATGATGACGCAAATGGTAAAGTTGATGATTGGCACGGTTGGGATATGATTGGGAATATTAACCAGAATGAGCTTTTTAGCGGACAGTACAAAGAGGACAACAATCCCAAGAACACATCAGGTTTTCATGGAACACACGTAGCGGGTTGTGCTTCAGCTGTAACAAATAATAAAATTGGTATTTCAGGCATAGGCTTTAATTGTTCTCTAATACCTGTAAAATGTGCCCCAGATGCTGCCTCATCAGGAATTTTCAGAGCTTACGAAGCAATTGCATATGCCGCTCAACTTGGAGCCGATATCATTAACTGCAGTTGGGGAGGTCCCGGTTTTAGTCCAGTTGAACAGGAGGTTATCACTGCCGCTTACAAAAAAGGCAGCGTTATAGTGGTTGCTGCCGGAAATGACAATCAATTTAACATTGACGATGGGGGGCAATTTCCTGCCGGATATGATAATGTGCTATGTGTTGGTGCCACTGCTTCAAATAACAGAGTATCAGGTTTTTCTAACATTGGAATCTCTGTAACTGTTTATGCTCCTGGATCTTCTATATACTCAACAATGCCAAATGCTTCATATTCTAATCAGAATGGGACATCAATGGCGGCACCTATTACTGCCGGATTAGCTGGACTTGTTAAATCATTACACAAAAATTGGATGCCCAAGCAAATCATTCATCAGATCAGAAGTACTTCTGATAATGTCGTAACAACAGATTCAACCAAGAGGCATATTTTTTATGGCAGAGCTAATGCTTACAAAGCTCTTGATTATAACAGAGGGACAGGAAACGAAATTCCCGGCTTGGAAATTTCAGAAGCCAAATTTGTTTCTGGCGATGCTCTAACAGATTATGATCCAAAGCTAATGTCACTTAAAGTAACCAATTATTTGTCAAATGCGAATAATGTTAAAATAACGATTACATCAGCTGACAATATTTTAATGATAACAGGTGGAACGATTGATATTGGCAGTCTTGGAAATTTACAGACCAAGCCATTTACTATGATGGTTCAACTTCAGAAAACCAATCCCTGGTATAGAGGATGGGCTAAATTATTGGTTACTTTCACCAGTGGAAATTACAGGGACTTTCAACTTTTAAAAGTCCCAATTCAGCTTGAATCCAAAAACAGTTATACACAGGTTTTTGCTGTAGCTGATTATTATATGCCAGTTTGGTATGACGCTATGTCGGCTGGGGAAAATCTACTTTGGGCTGTTGGTCAGGGAGGCTTTCTCGGAACTCAGGGTGGTTTTCTAAGGTTTTATAACGGTCAGATAATTAACCGTTCGATCGGTCAACCGGCTTTTGCCATCTATGCTTTTAATGAATCAAGAGCTATTGCCGGAACAAGCACCTCAAACGGAACTGTTTCTAATGTTTTAATAACAACCAATGGTGGTTCGAATTGGGCAACTATTGGTGTTTCGCAAATAACAGGATTCATTAATAAAATTCATTTCTTCGATGATAACAACGGCATCTTTCAGGGAGATCCCAAAAATGGTAAATGGGGAATAGGCAGAACTAGCGATGGAGGAGTAAACTGGGAACAAATTCCGAATGTTCCTTTGCCACTTGCAAACGAAACCTGTTTCAACACAGCTAATTTTTGGACTGGAGATATTGGGGCTTTTGGTACAACTCACTCAAGAATATTTTTATCCACAAATAGGGGCGAGAGTTGGAAAGTTTCAACAATAAACGGGGCAGGAGCAATTTATTACCTTGCTTTCAAAGATGAATTCAACGGTTTGGCTGTTTATAACCAGTTGGGAGATACTACTTCCAGAGTGGTTGCCTCAACATCGAATGGCGGGACTACATGGATCCCGAACCGGTTCAAATTTCAAAGCGGTGCTTTGCCAGTGGGATTTTTCAATATTAAGAATTCAAAAGGATTATACGTGGTTTGTTCAGGTGGTCAGGTTTATTCAACAACAGACAATGGAGCCTCTTGGGATGCTGTTCTTAGCCAATATCACGGAACAGTTCAATTAGGCACTGGTTATGCTTATCGTTCGAACAGAGCAAAGGCTTGGAATCTATCGGAGTCAGCCGGTTACCTTGATTTTGTTTTCGATCCACTTAATGTGAAAAAAGCTGCACAATTAGTAACATCTTCCAATGAAGATTTCGATTCTGTTAAGGTTGGTAGCAGTAAATCGAAAACAATAAGCCTGAAAAACACCGGAAACATTGAACTAAATTTTAAGGAATTTAAATTCAAAGCCGGAGTCAATACAGATTCAAACGAATTCAAAATTTTTGGGGTTACTCCCAGCTTTATTGCTCCTGAAGAGGTGTTGAATATCAGAGTCAGGTTTGTGCCTGAAACTCCCGGTTCAAAAGAATCTGAATTTATTATTGATTTTGAGGATGATGATGTTCAGCTTCGAAGCTGGCCCCTCGGCGCCAGGCGTCGGCAGGCAGGC
>CALHRB010000070.1 GCA_938038165.1 Candidatus Kapaibacterium sp.
AAATTATTGAACCCAATTACGTTAAATTTAAGCGAGATGAAGATGCCATTAAAAACAAAGGCTATCAATATATAAATAATGACAGAACAATTATAGTATATGATGGTGATATCGGAAGAACGCCTCAGGAATCATCAGCCAGTTTCAGATTTGGCTTGAAAGGTGGCATTCAATATGAAATAGTAACTGGTAATATTTTCGATATTATCCCCGGTGTTTTCTATAACCTCGGATTGACCAATGCTACAGATGCTCAAAGCTGGAAAGTTAATGCCTTACAAATTGGCGTTGATATCAGGTTTGCTCTCTAATTTTTATATTTTAATTTAAACTAAAAAGCTGCCTCTGTTATAAGATCAAGAGACAGCTTTTTTTATTCCCTGGTTTAGTATAAATTTTATCTATCTGCCCCTTATAGTGGTAATATTTTCTTCTTCCCTATCAGTAACTATTTGTAAATTTTTCAAGTTTCTTTGCAGCGAAAGTAAATAATCACAATCAATAAAATTGCCACGAACGAAAATTGTCTTGAGGCATTTTAGATTTTTTAAACTTGTGGGAAGCCTTGTTAGATCGTTACCGTCGAGATTGATTCGCTGAAGGTATTGCAGATTACCAAGTGCTTCAGGCAAATCTGTTAGACCAAGATTAGTAAGCGTCAACTCTTTAAGATTTGTATATTTGAGAATATCCTTTGGAAAGTCGCTTAATTCCTGACCAGTTAAATCAAGTATTTCGACGTTTTCCGGTTCAGCATTAGCTTCTTTTATCGAAACATAAACAATATAATTTGAAATTTCAGGGCAGTCAGAATCCACAGTTAAGTCATTATTAGATTTCTCCGGCTTTTTAGTATTTTGCTTATTAATTCCTTCGGCTAAATTATCATTATTATCATTAAAACCGTTACGCATTTGTTCCCTTAATGAATTTTTTAGTGAACTGACTGCCATCGGGCTTCCATCCCTTTGCTTAACAACTTTATCGAAACTAATGTAAGCCAGATCAAAGTAATTTAGAGCTGTTCTAAGATAGTCATTATTTCCAGTTTTTTTTGCCAGATCTCTGTAATAATAACCAAGGAACTCATTTGCAACGCCTTGCCAGTAAAAATCATTGCTTGAGGATACTATTCTGAAGCCTTTGTCAAGATAATCGTAAGCTAAACTGAAATTGCCGGCTTCGCGATAGGTATTGCCAAGCTTTAAATATCTTTTTCCCAGCTCAGCCCCTGATTGACTTAAAGCATCATTAACAAAGACCATCAGAATTAAAGTTAAGACTAATATTATTTTTCTCATTTTTTCCCTCATTTCATTAATTATTTTGATTTAACCCATGGTGAGATACGAATTCCGACAGAGACTGCACCATATGGCGAATTTTTTAAGTTTCTAGTTCCTCTTATATCCTGAAATTGCATATCATCCCAAGGATCATAAATTGAGTAGGATATGAAAATTCCCATCGGAATACTACTAACGTGAACAATATTACCTTCCACATAACCTAAAAAGCCACTAAGAGTGGACTTTTGATTCAAATCGCTTAATGCATTTAAATTACATCCATAGAAACCAAAACCGATTGCACAACCCAAAGTAACAGGTCCGGCTTTGTAGCGTGGAGGTTTTAATGCAACCCCGCCTGCATAGATAAGGTCTGTCAATTTAGCCTGTGATGATTTCAACCTCAGCTTGGGAACATAAGCATCAAAGAAAACATCAAAATAATCGCCAATGTCAATGATTGTCGCCAAGCTAAGTTCCACTCTACCGCCAAAACCTAATCCCGATTCAACATCAAAGTCCAGATTGGTTTCGCCTCTTAAAAAACCAGCCAGTGAAAATATTGGCTGAACTTTTTTCTGAGATTGAGAAGTTCCCTGACCTCCCAAAAGAGAGCAGAATGTAGAATCCAATGACCATATTCTGCCTGCAAATCTCACCAATTCACTTCTGCGCATTCTTTGGAAGTTATCGGGAAAGTTTGGTAAACGTCTCGGTGGTTCCATCCCTAAACTAATTAACTCTTTTTCGAGGAAAACTCCATCGTTATACATTTCGGTAATTTCAGTATAAAGCATTGTGGAGGTCATTTGCGAAAATTCAGGCATTTTTCCGGAATAATAGTTACAGCTATATCCAAAACTTCTCCCAGAAAATAATATTAGCAAGAATACTATTGAAGCAATAAAAGCAATCCTTTTCATTAACCAACTCCTTTTGTTAAATTATCACATCTGTTCCATTGGATAAATTGGCATCTTGCCCTATTGAAATGTCCTATAAGTAAATACAAACATAATAAAAAAAAACCGAAAATTTAATTAATTAAAGACTTTAAACTGACTGTTGGTAACTTGTGGATAACCCTTAGCCGATTTAAAATTATTCAATACAATTTAATTTTTTACAATGCTTTTATGCTGCTAAAACCATTTTTTTCGTTTAAAATAAATTAACATTGATATTCCAATTGACAACATAATAAACATAATCAATGGATAGCCCCACTTCCAGGTTAATTCTGGCATATAATGAAAATTCATTCCGTAAATGCTTGAAATAAAGGTCAAAGGAATGAAAATCGTCGAGATTATTGTTAATACTTTTATTATGTCGTTTAATTTAAAACTAACACTTGATAGATAAATATCCATCATTTCAGCGACAAGCTCTCGCTGAGTTTCAATAGTATCTAAAACCTGAATGATATGATCATAAAGATCTTTATAATATATGTTGATAGAATTATCATCATTTCTTACACCCATTTCGAGTTTTCTTATAATTTCTCTTAGGGGCCAAACAGCCTTCCTAATGAAAATTATATTCCTTTTGAGGTTATGAATTATATCCATTGTTTTGGGATTGGGACCTTTGAGCATCTCGTCTTCAAGTTCTTCAATTTTTTCTCCGATTTCACCAAGTATCAGATAATAATGATCAACAATTGAATCTAAGAGAGAATAACTTAAAAATTCTATGTTATAATTGGTTAATTTGGAATGCTTCCCTCTGATTCTATCTTTAACAAATTTGAAAATATCCGAGGGACTTTCTAAAAATGTAAAAAGTATTTTTTCTCCTATTAAGAGTGCAATTTGCTCAGAATAAATCTCATTATACTTACTGGAATAATTAATATGTTTAAGTTCAATAAAAAAGAAATTATCTGTAATATCAAGTTTTGGAAAATGTTCAGTATTGGCAATATCGGCAAGAATCAAAGGATGAATCTTAAATTTTTCGCCGATGTTTTCAAGTATGCTGGTATCGTGGAGACCAATAACTTCAACCCAGGTATTTTTACTGTCTTTTAAGATTTTTAGATTATTTAAATCTAACAATCTGTATTCTTTACAGCTTTCAGAATCAAATTCAAAAATATTAATTATTGATTCATCTGTCTTTTTTTCACCTATAAATACTATGGATTCAGGAGGAAGACCATATTATTTTTTTTTCATATTTTTTTTCTTGCAAAAGAAACAATTTATTAAAATTTATTTTACGAAAAAAAAAAAGAGATTGTATGATTCATACAACCTCAAAAGTATTATTTAATAGTTTAGTTATAATATGTCAATTTTCTATTTTAGTTTAGCCAATTTGATGGCTTCAGGGAATAATTCAACAGCTTTTTTAATCTGAGGATCTATAGTATAGAACACTTCAAGAAATTTATTTCTGTCCCAGATCATCCTTGCAATAGCAGATTTTATGGAAATTTTAATAAATTCTTCGTCAATCTGATAGGACTCATCATTCCATTCAATTTCTTTGGATGAGGTTAATTTTTTGAAATCCTCAATCATTGATTCTGTTATCTGATAATTTTTGAGAAACGAAGTAAAGTCTGATGCATATTTTGATTTCAGTGAGCTACCTTGCGATTGCATTATTCCCGAAGCAAATTCGAAGAATAGATTTTTCCTTCTTATTTCTGCAGAAAATTTTGTGATGGTATCCTGCTTAATTATGTAGTCAGGTGTAATGCCCCCGCCACCAAAAACTATTCTTCCTCTTCTTGTTTTATAAATTGGGAGGTTGTTAATATCAATTTTTTCTTCATCATTCTTAGCTTTTTTGTTAATTTCATTAACTTGCTGAATAATTTTTTCTTTGGCATTTTCAATATAGGAGCCTTCTTCGAGTTCTAATCTGCCTACTAAATGCCTGTATTTGTCTTTGTCTTTATAGGGTCTTTGAATACTTCTTCCAGATGGAGTATAATATTTGGAAATAGTCAATCTAAATGCAGAACCGTCACCTATATCATATTGTCGTTGAACTAATCCTTTGCCGTAAGATGTTTCCCCGACGATAAGACCACGGTCGAGATCTTGAATTGCACCCGAGACAATTTCGCTGGCAGAAGCGGAACCAGAATTGATTAATACAATTAATGGAAGATTCTTAAATTTACTTCCGCCCGTTGAGATATAACTTTCGTCAAATCTATTCTTTCGACCAATAGTATAAACAATCGTATCACCTTTGTTCAAAAATTCATCTGCCATTAATACAGCTTGATTTAAAAACCCTCCGGGATTACCTCTAAGGTCTAATATCAATTTCTTCATTCCTTGTGCCGATAAATTATTGAGTGATTCCACCAGCTCATCGTTTGTTGTTGCTGCAAACCTGTTGACAACAATAACACCAATATCAGTGTTATCAATTATATATGCCGCATCAACTGTATTTATTGGAATTTTATCACGAGTAATAGTAAATTTCAAAGTCTCTTTTTGGCTTGGCCTTAAAATTTCAACTTTTACTTTGGTGCCTTTTGGTCCTTTAAGTTTTTTTGGAACTTCTGATCTGCTAAGTCCGACAGCATTTTCATCGTCAATCTTGATGATTTTATCCCCAGACATCAAGCCTAACATTTCGCTTGGACCACCAGGTATAGGTGTTACGATTGTTATAGTATCATTAATGATATCAAATTCAATACCAATGCCCTCGAAACTTCCCTGGAAATCTTCGTTAACCCTTTTCATCTCTTCCGCTGGTATATAAACTGAGTGAACATCAAGTTCATTCAGGGCGGCTTTGATGGCTGCTTCTGTTAGTTTTTGTGTGTCAACTTCCTCTACATAATTTTTTGCGGCTGTATTCAATACATAATCAAATTTCCTTACCTGATCGAATATTGAATCGCCTGAGACAAGTGGTTGAATAAAAAAACCTATTAAAACTCCAAATACTACTGCACCTGTAATTATCAGATACTTTTTCATTAATTAGCTCCAAGCTATGATTTTATAAAAAAAACTTTGTCATTAAAGATTAGCAACATCAGAGAAAATGACAAAAGAATAATTAAAATATTTTAACTAAACCTAAAAAATACTATAAAACTTTTTTGAAAACTATTCAATTCTTAATAATTATCTATCTGCGCTCTTTGCAGTTTATCTGAAAAGTCAACATATACAGTTTTCCATTCTGTAAATATATCGAAAACCGTCCATCCACCCTCCCTGTGTCCGTTTCCTGTTCCTTTTACACCTCCAAAGGGCATATGGGCTTCGGCTCCAATCGTAGGAGCATTAATATAAGTTATTCCTGCTTCTATGTCTCTAATAGCGTTAAAAGCATAATTAACATTTGTGGTGTAAATTGACGAAGACAGACCGAATTCACAATCGTTGGCTGTTTCTATGGCATCCTCGAACGAATCAACTTTTGTAACCGATAGGATAGGACCGAAAATTTCTTCTTTAAATAATCTCATGTTCCTTGTAACATCAGCAAATATAGTCGGCTCGAAAAAATATCCCTTTGATAGTTCGCCATCGGTAGCTCTTTTCCCACCAAGAACCAATCTTGCACCTTCTTCGAGTCCAATTTTGACATATTCTTCGCAAGTATCAAGTTGTTGTTTGTGAATCACCGGACCTACCTGGGTTTGTGGATCTAAACCATTGCCAAGCCTCAATTTTGAAGCTTTTTCAATAAGCATATCAATAAATTTATCATAAATATCTTTATGCACAATAAGTCTGGAAGTTGCTGTACACCTTTGACCAGTTGTTCCGAAAGCCCCCCAGAGTACTCCATCCAAAGCAAGATCAAGATTTGCATCCGGCATTACAATTTGAGGATTTTTGCCCCCCATTTCGAGTGATACTCTTTTGTTTAACTTCCCACAAATTTCACCTATCTGACAGCCAATAGTGGTTGAACCGGTGAACCCGATCAGATGAACATCAGGATGTTCGACAATCATATTGCCCATATAACCTTTTCCAAAAACCACGTTGAAAACTCCCGGAGGAACTCCGGCCTCTTCCATAATCTCAGCAAATATTGATCCAGAGTGAGGGACATCTTTCGATGGCTTGTAAACCACAGTATTTCCTGAGGCAATAGCTGGAAGAATTTTCCAGGAAGGCACGGCAATCGGAAAGTTAAATGCCGTAATGACGCCACATACGCCAACAGGAACACGAAAAGACAAATTCATTTTGTTAAGCATCTCGCTCGGGGCTGTGTAACCGAACAGTCTGCGGGTTTCTGATGCCGCATAGTAAGCTGTATCAATGGCTTCCTGTATGTCTCCACTTGTTTCGAAAACGGGTTTGCCCATCTCACGAGTCATTATTCTGGCAAGTTCGTTTTTCCTGCGTGCAAAAATATCACCGACTTTTTTTAATATATCTCCTCTTTTTGGCGCGGGAACAAGTCTCCAATTCCTGAAAGCGTCTTTGGCAGACTTGACAGCCAAATTAACATCTTCAAGCCCGGATTCTGGGAATTCTCCTATAATGTCCTCGATATTTGCAGGGTTAATGTTTTGATAATATTTACCTGAGAGAGGCTCAAGCCATTGACCATTGATGTAATTTTTAAATTTTTCCATAGAATCCTCTGATATAATTAACATTAGTAATAAAGTGCAAAATTATTGAATTTTTTGTTACTGATTACCCAGAATGTTTTTGCAATAGAATAAATGGATGAAAATTATCTCTTTCAAATTTAGATGTTATTAAGTATTTTATTAGTTTGAATAAGGGCAAACTGATTTTTCAAATAAAATGATTATACGAACAGGACCAAGAAATATAATTCAAAACATTGGATTGATATCCGGCATTTTGTTGTTTATTTTTTTTATAAATTTCAATTTAATACCTGAGAACATTCCAGCTTCAAGAATGACTGCAATAGCATTTATTATGGCAATATGGTGGATGACCGAAGCGATTCCACTCGCGATGACAGCACTTCTACCAATAATTATATTTCCTGTATTAGGGATTTTGGATTCCAAGGGAGTTGCAACACAATATTTTAACAGCACTATAATACTTTTTCTTGGTGGTATAATTATAGCAGTCGCAATAGAAAGCTGGGGGCTTCATAAAAGAATATCACTATATATTATCAAGATTATCGGCGGCGGAGAGAAAGCTTTGGTTTTCGGTTTTATGTTAGCATCGGCTCTTGTTTCAATGTTCATTAACAATACTGCAACCGCAGTTATGATGTTCCCAATTGGTTATGCAATTATATTACAGCTCGAAGAAAAATATGAAAGGGTTATGGTCAAAGGATTTAGCATAGCTTTGATGCTGGGAATTGGTTATTCTTGCTCTATTGGGGGCGTTGGAACTCTTGTTGGAACTGCCCCAAATCTAATATTCCAAAGAATTTTCCAGATGAATTTTCCCAATGGTCCTTTGATAACATTTAGTAACTGGCTTCCAATAGGTTTCTCTGTTTCAATTGCTATGCTTATCGTCTCATGGTTTGTTTTAACTAAGCTTTTCATTAAAAAAGGAAGTAAATTACAAGTTGACAAAAATTTTGTAAAAGAAGAGTATTTAAAATTGGGTAAATCTATTTTTGAAGAAAAAGTCCTCCTTTTAACCTTAATTATTACTGGCTTGCTTTGGATATTCAGACTTGAACTAAATCTTGGTTTTATAGTAATACCGGGCTGGTCTAATTTTTTTGGTATTGATAAACTTGTTGATGATGGAACAGTTGTGATTTTTATGGTTTTATTGCTATTTATAATCCCATCGAAGACCAAACCCCACTCAACAATATTAGACAATAAATTATTCAAAAAAATTCCATGGGATATTGTATTGCTTTTCGGTGGAGGATTTGCTCTTGCAGAAGGATTTCAACAAACAGGATTGTCTAAGGTAATCGGCGAACAATTGTCTATAATTGGCACAATACATCCTTTGATAATGATAATAATTATTTGCACCATATTGACATTTCTGACAGAGTTGACTTCCAACACAGCTACCGCTCAAACATTATTGCCAATTATTGCAGCCTTATCTGTTACTTTAGAAATAAATCCCCTTTTGCTAATGATTCCAGCAACTATGTCCTCTTCTTTTGCTTTTATGCTCCCTGTTGCCACACCTCCAAATGCTATAATTTTCAGTTCAGGGAAAGTTGCTATTAAGGAAATGATGAAAGCCGGAATATTCTTAAACTTAATCGGTATAATGATAATCAGTCTGATAATGTATTTTCTTGGCAGTTCAGTTTTTGGTTTCAACCCGAATATTTTTCCAAGTTGGGGAAAATAAAAAAAAACTTCAAAAAAAAGCCATTCATTTAGTTTTCGGGATTTAATCATGATTCGTTAAATTGTCTTTTTCGATTTTACCAAAATTTAATTTAAATTTATTTATGAAGACATCTATTGAACCTTTCAAAATTAAAACAGTAGAAGAAATTCCCATCACAACAAGAGAAGAACGAGAAATTTATATCAAAGAAGCTTTCTTTAACACATTTTACCTTAGATCTGATACCGTTACAATTGACTTACTGACAGATAGCGGAACAACAGCAATGAGTTCCAAACAATGGGCACATATCCTTGACGGGGATGAAGCTTATGCCGGTTCAAGAAGTTTTTTCAAATTCGAAAGCATTTTACGAGAAATTACCGGATTTAAACATATTATACCAACTCATCAGGGCAGAGCAGCCGAAAGAATTTTGTTTTCTGTTATTAGCAAACCCGGTCTTATTATTCCGAACAACACTCACTTTGACACAACTCGCGGTAACGTCGAATTTTCGGGGGCAACAGCTATTGATTTACCTACAGAAATTGGCACAAAACCCGAAATTCCCGGCGATTTCAAAGGTAATATTAATATACCTGCTCTCAGAAATTTAATCGAAAACTATGGCAAAGAAAACATCCCTCTTTGCTTTATAACAATTACAAATAATACCGGTGGCGGTCAACCTGTTTCGATGGAAAATATCCGTGAAACCAAAAAACTTCTTAATGAATATGGGATTCCTCTTTTTCTTGATTGTTGCCGTTTTGCTGAAAACGCCTATTTTATAAAGTTAAGGGAACCCGGTTATCAAAGTAAGACAATTATGGAGATTGTTCAAGAAATGTTCTCCTATGCCGACGGATGCACGATGAGTGCAAAAAAGGACGGGCTTGCCAACACAGGTGGTTTCATCGGAACTAATGACACTGATTTAGCCGAAAAACTGAAAGTGAACCTTATCGTTACTGAAGGCTTCCCAACTTATGGGGGTCTTGCCCGAAGGGATCTGGAGGCATTAGCCATTGGCTTTAGAGAAGTATTGAATGAAAATTATCTTGCATACAGAGTTGGGCAGGTCAAATACCTCGGAGATTTGCTTATGGAAGCCAATGTTCCGATATTAGTTCCAACAGGTGGTCATGCAGTTTATCTTGATGGAGCAAGGTTCGCCCCACACATCCCACCTCATCAATTTCCCGGTCAAAGTATCGCCTGTGAAATTTATAGGGTAGGTGGTATCAGAGTGGTTGAAATTGGCTCGGTTATGTTTGGAAGAAAAGATGAATCGGGCAATTTCATCCCTGCTTCCATGGAACTCATCAGGCTTGCAATTCCTCGCAGAGTCTATACCAAAAGCCATATTGACTATGTGGCTGAAGCTATTATCGAAGTTTATCAAAATAGGGATAGTTTAAGAGGAATGCGTTTAACCTATGAAGCTCCTTTGCTGAGGCACTTCACGGCAAAATTTGAATATGTATGAAAATAGTCTATGAAAACTTTTGATTACTTTTGATTTGTTGTTCAATTAATATCAACCAATAATGAAATTAATAAGTTTATTTTTAACAAAAATCACTTTTTTTATAGGCTGATTGTTAATGTGTTTGAGAATATTGTTATCATTCAAGGCTATTTTTTCAATTTCCTCTTGAGTCATGTCTGAATTTAGCATTATCTTACTTCGAATCTTGCTATTAACTTGAAAAACGAATTCAATTTGTTTCAAAGCAATTTTGCTTTCGTCGTAATCAGGATACTTCTGATAGAAAACGGACTCAGTATGCCCTAAAATCCTCCATAGTTCTTCTCCAATGTGAGGAGCAAATAGCGAAAGCAAGATGACAAATTTCTCTAACATCCATTTTGGTCGAATTTCTGACTTTGTGAATTCATTCACAAATATCATCATTTGCGAAATTGAGGTGTTAAAATGAAGATTTTCAATATCATCAGCAATTTTTTTTATTGTGTAGTTCAACATATATTCTTGTTCAGGAGTAGGCTCAACATCTTTAACGGCAGGCGAAAGCCCTCCATTCTCATCAACGATCATCCGCCATACTCTATTAAGAAACCTGAAAACCCCTTCGATGCCTTTTTCTGACCAGGGCTTGGAATCCTGCAATGGACCCAAAAACATCTCAAAAAGCCTTAAAGCGTCAGCCCCATAATCCTTTACAACTTCGTCGGGATTTTTGACATTACCCAAAGATTTGGACATTTTTCTGCCATCTTCACCAAGAATTAAACCCTGATGGAAAAGCTTTTTGAATGGTTCCTGAGTTGAAACATAACCATAATCATAAAGCACTTTATGCCAGAATCTTGCATAAAGCAGATGAAGAACGGCATGTTCGGCACCTCCAACATAAAGATCTACACCACTTGGAGACATCCAGTATTTTTCTTTCACCGGGTCACAGAAAAAATCATTGTTATTTGGATCAATATATCTAAGATAATACCAACAGGAACCTGCCCACTGAGGCATTGTATTTGTTTCAAATCTTCCCCATTTTCCTGTCTTTTGATCAAAATGTTTTATCCAACCTTCAATCTTTGCTAATGGGGATTCACCCGTCCCTGCCGGTTTAAAATCTTGAACATCAGGCAACTTAAGAGGCAATTCATCAAGTTCGAGTGCCCTTTTTGTTCCATCTTCGAAAAATATTATGGGTATAGGTTCACCCCAATATCGCTGCCTTGAGAAAAGCCAATCTCTTAGTTTAAATTGGACTTTATAATTACCGATGCCTTTGTTTTCAAGCCATTCAATAATTTTTTT
>CALHRB010000071.1 GCA_938038165.1 Candidatus Kapaibacterium sp.
AATATTTTATTTTGAAATTATTTAAATCATATATAATCTTTCTGATTTTTTTTTCCTTAGTCCTCAAATCTGAGGAAAGAGCTGAAATATCGGTTTACCCCGAAAACCCTTTACCTGGAAATCTGACCAAGATGATCTTTGGTAGCTTTATTGAATTCCTTTTGGATTATATCAATGGTCCTTGCGGTTTGTATGCTCAGGAAATTCATAATCGTGGATTTGACGAGCCAATTAATGAAAAAACAGGCATTGAAATCTGGAATAAATTACCTTGGTGCGAAGATTCAGAACTTATTCAACAGGTTTTTGGCGGATTTAACAAGAATGGTGAAAGATATCTTAAACTCATTTCGAACAATAATTACAGATCACTGGGAGTTTCACAAAAAGTTTGGCTCAGCAGCAATACCGATTATGAATTTTATATTTATCTAAAATCCGAAAAACCGCCCGGCGTTTTTAATATTAAACTTACCGATTCAACATTTACAAAAATCTATTTCAATAAATCTATTGCAAAATTTTCCTTCGACTGGGAAAAAATATCTTTCAGAATACCATCATCAGATATTGGTTTTGCTTATCTTGTTCTCGAGATAGAAGGAAACGGAGAACTTGATCTGGACGAAGCCTCGCTAATGCCAGTTAACAATGTTTTTGGCGTTAGAAAAGAATTTTTCGATTTATACAAAAAATGGAAACCCGGTATTCTCAGATATCCTGGTGGTTGTTTTGCTGACCTTCCTGCTTCCAGGTGGTATAATGGGGTTGGACACCTTGATCAGAGAAAATCACCCAATTATGATTGGGCTTTTTTTCCACAAAGACTGGATTTTGGGACAGATGAATTTCTAAAATTTTGTGAAATGATAGGTGCAGAGCCTCATTTAGTTGTAAATTTCGGTTCAGCTACTCCCGAAGAGGCTGCCAGCTGGGTTGAATATTGCAATGGAGATATTAAAACTTATTATGGGAAACTTCGTGCGGCAAATGGTCATCCTGAACCCTACAACGTGAAATATTGGGAAGTTGGTAACGAGCAGAATTTGCCACTCTCAATGGGGTATCTACCTCCAAAGGAAATGGCTAAGCGTTATCTTCTATATTATAATGCTATGAAGAAAGTTGATCCAAGCATTAAAATTATGTTAAATGGTGAAATTCTCAATGCTTATGACTATTTCAACACAGTGATGGAAGTTGTTGGAAATAATCTTGATTTATACAGCTGGCATACTGCTTCATTGGCACCGGCAGACGAGATTAGCGACATTGATACTTATCTGGGGATACTATCTTTACAAAATGATTTAACAAAATATATATCAAAATTAGAAAACTGGATTGATCTGAGAGGGTTATATCCACAAGTCAAACAGGCTGTTACTGAATGGTGGGTTGAATATAATAGATTCTGGCGAGATGATATTCGCTGCAATACCCTCGAATTCGCATTAGGCTCAGCAGTTTTCTATAACCTTTTTGCAAAACATCCAAGAACAATAGAACTTGCTGAAAGGACGCATAATGTTGGTTTGATTAAATCCGATATTGACATAGTTACAGGTAAAAGAGCTATTTATGGAACGCCTACCTTTTATGTATCCGCTATGATGAGCAATAATTTCGGTCCTTCTGTTTATACCACAAAAGTTATTTGTGGTTCTTTTAATACGCCTGAAAACAGAGATGTCTGGCTATCGGAAAATGTGCCTTGGCTGGATGTTCTTGCAAGCGGCTCTAATGATACTTTATATCTTTCCGTAATCAACAAACATCCATTTTTACCAATTAAAACAAAATTGAATTACTCCGGAAAAACCAATGGTCTTCTGGCTAATGTATTAGAGCTTTATTCGCCCAACTTACTTGATATGAATACTAATCAACAACCTGAAAATATTTCTGTCAGAGAAAAAAAATGGATTGTTGATGATTATTATGTATTTCCTGAACATTCGGTAACAATTCTTCAATTGCAGGCAAATCCGGTTTTTCGAAAAGATAATTTGATTGATGTTTATCCAAACCCAATGAATGAATTTGCTTTTGTTTTGATCAGAAATTCCGAGTGCAAACCTTCGTCTTATACAATTTATGATATAATGGGCAGGACTATTTTGCAAAATGAAGTTCATATGAGCGACAACTATTTTAAAGTTGACGTCCGTTTCCTTGGAAAGGGCTTTTATATTTTGAAATTGGATCTGGGAAATCAAACTAAATACAAATATTTGATCAAGAATTAGATATGATTACTAACCTATTCAGCGTTGATCTCGAAGACTGGTTCACACCCTTGCATTTGAACAAAGACTTAACTGATGATACTATTCGCTCGAATGAAATCAGGGTTGAAAAATCAACTTTAAAATTATTGGAACTACTTGATATAAAAAGAGTTAAAGCTACTTTTTTTGTTCTGGGCTGGATAGCAAAAGAACTCCCAGATTTAATCAAAGAGATAAGCTCCAGAGGGCATGAAATAGGCTCTCATTCTTATTCTCACAAACTTTTGAATTTAATGCAAAAAGATGAATTTGAAAGGGAAATCCATAAATCTCTCGAAGCAATTTACAAAGCTATAAGCAAGCCTGTCAAAGGTTTCAGGGCTCCTTGCTTCTCAGTAACAAACAAAAATTTGTGGGTTTTCGACGTCCTTAAAGAAAATGGATTTACTTATGACTCTTCA
>CALHRB010000072.1 GCA_938038165.1 Candidatus Kapaibacterium sp.
ATACTTGGGTTATAAAAGGTATTGGGATTCGATGAAGATAAATTTACAGGGGGAGCCAAAGAAGAATTTCTTTAAAGCTGCAATTGAAGTCTTTATAGAGTTTTTAAAGCATAAGAAATTTAATGCCTGCAAAACAAATACGAGCAGATATTACGGGCATCTCTTTGTTTTTTATGGTTTCTTAGGAGCTATGATAGCAACTGCCATAGTAGTTTTGGATGTTATGAATGTGTTTGGTAGTAAATTCCTGCCAGAAGATATGAATATGCCCATTCACTTGATTGCAACATTCAACATAAATAACCCGAAGGATGTTACTGAAATGATTGGACTATTAACAAAATCATTCGGATTGTTTGCCGGAAGCTTGCTAGTGATTGGTGGTTTGATGATGCTAATCAAAAGAGTGCAAACTCAAAAGCGGGATGGAAAATCAAGTTATTATGATTTACTTTTTCTTTGGGTTCTATGGGGAGTTGCTGTTACTGGGATGTTGCTTGTAGTTTTCAGATTATCAGAAACAGCCATCTTGGGCTATCCTACGTATTTTATACATTTAGTGTTAGTATTCTTTTTGTTGTGGTATATGCCTTATTCAAAATTTGCACATATGATATATAGATTTTTAGGATTGACCTTTTTAAAAATGTATGGAAGAGAAAACAAAAGGGAAATATTTTTTAAAAATTAGGAAATAAACCAAAATAAATAGAATGAAGTTATTGCTTCAGATTGTTAATTAATTTAGGAGCTAAAATGCCAGTAGAAAAAAAATACGAAACCCCATTATTAGACCAGTTAGAGTCTGGGGGGTGGCCTAGTTTTGTTAAGGAGATTAAATCTGCTGCCGAGGATAATGCAATGGCTAATGACCTGTTAGGACTATTAGAACAGTCTTATCAGGAGAAAATTGGTCATTGGAAGCACGGAGGTATCGTTGGTGTCATGGGTTATGGTGGCGGAGTTATTGGTAGATATACAGATCTACCCGAGAAATATCCTGCAATTTCTCATTTCCATACAATGAGAATAAATCAGCCTGCCGGTTGGTTCTATACTTCAGAAGCTTTGAGAACTTTGTGTGATATTTGGGATGCTCACGGTTCAGGTTTGACAAATATGCATGGTTCCACAGGCGATATAATTTTCCTTGGAACACGCACTGAAGAATTAGAGCCCATATTTTCAAAATTAACTGCTGCAGGTTTTGATCTTGGCGGTTCTGGTTCTGATGTAAGAACGCCAAGTTGCTGTTGTGGCAAAGCAAGATGTGAATGGGCTTGCTATGACACAATGGGATTGACATATTATATAACCAATCGTTACCAAGATGAATTGCATAGGCCGGCATTTCCATATAAAATGAAGTTTAAAATGTCTGGTTGCCCGAATGACTGCGTTGCTTCGGTGGCAAGAGCAGATATATCAATTATTGGTACATGGCGAGATGAAATTCAAGTCAACCAGGAAGAAGTAAGAAATTATGCCAAATCAGGTCTTGATATAACAAAAGAAATCGCTATGCTTTGCCCGGGGAAATGTATTGAATGGAATGGCAATGAAATTCAGATTGATAACAGCAATTGCAGACATTGCATGCACTGTATTAATCTTATGCCTAAAGCATTGGCTCCGGGAAAAGACAGAGGCGCTGCAATTCTGGTTGGCTCAAAAGCACCTATTGTCGAAGGAGCATTGTTATCATCAGTCTTAGTGCCATTTATCAAACTGGAAGAGCCTTATGATGATTTAGAGATTTGGGAATTAATCGAAAACATGTGGGATATCTGGTGTGAAGAAGGAAAAAACAGGGAAAGGATCGGCGAGTTTATTCAAAGAGTAGGTTTAGGTAACTTCCTTGACGCCGTAGGTTTGGAACCACAACCGGAGATGGTTGCTTTTCCAAGGGATAATCCTTATGTCTTCTACGAAGAATATTTCGAAGAAGAAGAAGATCAATAAATAATTTGAAATAAATATTAACAAAAATATAAGGAATAAAAAAAATGTCAGATGCTCAACCAAAAAGATTAACAGATATAGGTCCACCACATTATCAGTTGTTCCTACCTCCAATTATCAAGGAGAATTATGGGAAATGGAAATATCATGAAATATTGAAACCCGGTGTCATGGTTCATTATTCTGAAAATAATGAAAAGCTATATACAGTCAGAGCTGGTTCTCCGAGGCTTATTAGCACAAAAAAGATTAGAAAATATGCTGAATTGGCTGATAAATATTGTGATGGATTTTTAAGATTTACCTCAAGGCATAATGTTGAATTTCTACTTACAAAAGAAGAAAATATTGAACCTTTGATTGCTGAACTAGAAGCTCTTGGACATCCTGTCGGTGGAACAGGAAATGCAATTTCAAGTATCGTCCACACTCAAGGGTGGGTTCACTGTCACTCAGCAGCCACTGATGCCTCGGGTATTGTTAAATCTGTGATGGATGAATTACTTCCATATTTCAAGACAATTGAGTTACCGGCAAAAATTCGGGTAGCACTTGCTTGCTGCTTGAATATGTGCGGTGCTGTTCATTGTTCTGATATAGCTATTCTGGGTATTCACAGACGACCCCCAAGAGTTGACAAAGAAAGTTTACCCAAAATATGTGAAATTCCAAATTTGATTGCATCGTGTCCAACTGCTGCTATCAGGCCGTCTCAATATCAGGGTAAACCATCGGTCGAAATTGATGAAGATAAATGTATGTTCTGTGCAAACTGCTATACAGTTTGCCCTGCTCTACCTTTAAATAATCCTTTGAATGACGGTGTTTCGATTTGGGTTGGTGGAAAAGTGTCTAATGCAAGACACGAACCAATGTTCTCCAAATTAGCTATACCATTCTTACCAAATAATCCACCGAGATGGCCCGAAGTTACTAGTGCAGTAAAGCATATTGTTGAATTATGGTTAAAGAATGCCAAAAAACACGAGAGAATTGGAGAATGGATTGAAAGAATAGGATGGCCAAAATTCTTCAGACTTGCTGATATTCCATTTCAAAAAGAACATATTGATGATTTCAAGCATGCAGGACTATCATATAAACGTTCGGTGCATTTAACATATATGTAAGACAATCAAAACGGGGGAGAGCATTTCTTCCCCGAAATTTATTATTTCATAGGAGGAAAAAATGGCTGTAGATCTGGAAAAAGTTAAAGAAACAATGTTCAAACTGATAAAAGATTCTGCCGGAATGAAAAAATGGAAAGCAACCGACCTTCATAAAGCTTGTGAAGAGTTGTTCGGAGATGAGTATGATAAAAGGGGCGTTGGGAAAGATGCCATAAAGGAACTTGTCGAAGAGGGTAAACTTGTTTATACTTATTTCGGTGGGAGTTATCTGGAGTTGCCTCATCGAGAGGGTGCGGCAAATGATTAATTTACGAGGTTGGTTTCTTTTAACCTCGAAATTTCAATGTTAGTTCATTGTCCAAGAATAGTTATCGCTGGAATATCCGGTGATTCCGGGAAAACCACAATATCATGTGGTCTAATGGCTCAATTTCGTTATTTGAATTACAAGGTGGCAGCATTCAAGAAGGGACCCGATTATATTGATCCGTCCTGGCATATGCTTGCATCAGGCAATAGTTCAAGGAATTTAGATTTGTATCTGATGGACAGAAATACTATTCTGAATTCTATCACAACACATACCCAAGGAAAAGATATTTCGATTATCGAAGGGAATAGAGGACTTTACGATGGGTTGGACGAACTGGGGTCTTATAGCACTGCAGAACTTTCAAAATTGATTAAGGCACCCGTTATCATTGTTTTGAATATAAACAAAATGACAAGAACAGCTTCTGCTATAATCAAAGGCTGTCAGGTTTTGGATAAAAAGGTTGATATCTGTGGCGTCATACTTAATCAATCTGCAGGTAAAAGACATTCGGATATAGCTAAAAAATCGATTGAGGACGAATGTGGAATTCCGGTTTTAGGAGTAATTCCAAGGCAAGGTGAGAATAATATTCTTCCCTCGAGGCATCTCGGACTGGTTACTCCGTTCGAAAACCATCAAGCTGAAATTTCAATAGAATCTATGCGAAAGATTATAGAAGATTTTGTTGATGTCGATACGATATATAAATTAGCCAAAAATACTATGGCACTGAATAACAAAAAGAATAATAAAAAGAAAAGGTTAAATGGTAATGGTCTAAAAATAGCCTATTTTTATGATAAAGCCTTTTGTTTTTATTATCCAGAAAATTTGGAAGCCCTGAAAGAAACCGGAGCAAATTTGATACCGATTTCTTCATTTGAATCAAAGAACTTGAACGGATTTGATGGACTTTATATTGGTGGCGGTTTTCCTGAAACAAATATCAAAGAGCTTGTTCATAATACAGATTTGATGAGAGATTTAAAAAATAGTGTTGAAAATGGATTTCCAGTTTATGCTGAATGTGGTGGATTGATGTATCTCTGTCGTGAGATTGAAATTGAAAATATCAAATATAAAATGGCGAATATATTACCTTTTGATATAAAAATGAATAGAAAGCCCCAAGGTCATGGATATGTGGAAGCAATAATTGATTCAGAAAATCAATTTTTTATGAATGGTTGTGTTGTAAGAGGGCATGAATTTCATTATTCAGGAATAGTCAGTAAACATGAATTATTGCCGACCGTTATGAAAATAAATAAAGGTTCGGGTGCAATAAACGGAAGAGATGGATTTATATATAAAAATGTATTTGCGTCATATACTCATATTCATGCACTAAGTTTCAGTGATTGGAGCCAAAATTTTATAAAAGTTATAAACAATTATAAAAACAAGAAATTATCTAACATTTCATAAACATAATAAAAGGTGAAAACTATGGCAAAGCAGAAAGAAGTAATCGAAAATATGATTGATTTAATGCACAGATGGCAAAAAATTGAAGATGCATCAATCAAAAATACAACCGAAATTATCAAGAAAACAGACAATCCGTTAGTTCACTTAGTGATGGAAATAATCAGACAAGACTCCGTCATGCACAGAAGAGTTCAACAATTAATAATTGATCATTTCGAGAAGAAGCCAATAACAATGGACCCCGAAGAGTTAGCAAGTTTCTGGGATTTAGTAAATGAGCATGATGAAGTTGAGAAAAAGACTATAGCGTTAGCTGAAGAAGCATTAAAAGATTCAAAATCGCCAATAGTAAATTATCTTTTGGATTATTTACTAACCGATGAAAGAAAACATGATAAATTACTGGAGGAAATGGATAAAATCAAAAAAGGGATGTATCCTTATGCAGGTTATTAATAAATTAAAAGAATACAAATAAATTATTTGTCAAAAATTTATCGGGTTAGCCCGAGAGGAGAAATAAATTGTCTCTAATTGTAAAAAAGAAAAAACCATTGGGTGGAAGAGCTCTTTCTTCGGGCGGTGGTTCAGGTGTTGAAACATCACCTCTGAGACCAGAACATCTCAAGAAAGATGCACCGTGCCATTCCAATTGTCCCAATGGAACAAAGATCAGAGAAATTATTACCACAATAGCCCAAACTGAAAGTGCAGGTAGAAGTTATCCTGAATCTTACAGAATAGCTTTTGAATTATTAATGGAAAGAAATCCATTTCCTGCAGTTTGTGGTAGAGTTTGTCCACATCCCTGCGAATCAGCATGCAACAGGCAATATAAGGATGGTTCGGTCGCTATCAATAATATTGAAAGATTTATTGGTGATTATGCACTTGAAAATAATTTCGAGGTTAAAAAGCTGACAGATGAAACATACCATGAAAAAATTGCAGTAATTGGTGCTGGTCCAGCCGGTTTGTCCTGTGCTTATCAATTAGCCTTACAAGGTTATAAAGTGAAGGTTTTCGAAGCCTTTAGCAAGCCAGGCGGAATGATGAGATATGGTATCCCGAATTATAGATTACCCGCTCAGGTTTTGGATAAAGAGATTGAGAGAATAGAAAAACTGGGTGTTGAAATAGTTTGCAACACCGTCATAGGTAAGGATATTCCTTACGAAAAGTTGCAGGAAGAATATGATGCCATTTTTGTTGGAATAGGAGCTCATAAAGGAAAGAAACTCGGCATCCCGGGCGAAGATGCTGTAAATGTATTCACAGGTACTGAATTCCTTAACAGAATTAATTCAGGCCAAAAAATCGATGTTGGCAGCAAAGTGCTGGTTGTTGGCGGTGGTGATACTGCAATCGATGCAGCAAGAATCTCAAGAAGGCTCGGAGCTGATGTTACAATAGTTTACCGAAGAACAAGAACAGAGATGCCAGCAATCGAGGAGGAAATTGTTGGAGCTGAGGAAGAAAATGTTCATTTTGAATTTCTTTTAGCTCCTCACGAATTAAAATTGGATGGTGAAAGAGCAGTAGCTATGGTCTGCCAAAAAATGGAACTTGGTGAGCCAGATTCATCCGGACGAAGAAGACCTGTCCCAATCCCTGATGCATTCATCACGCTAGAGGCTACTACTGTTATCTCGGCCATCAGTCAGGAGCCTTCGTTTGAAGGTATGAATAATTTACGAGAGGGTAAAGATTGGATTAAGATTGATGAATTTGGAAGAACAAAAGAGGAAAAAGTCTTTGCTGGTGGTGATGATGTTGATTTGGGATTAGTAACAATCGCTATTTATCAAGGTAGGATGGCTGCCAAAACCATTCACAGACAATTCCGGGGGATTCCTCTCGAGAAAGAAGAAGATCTACCCGTAGTTGGCAAAGATAGAATAGTCTTTAGCTACTACACTGAGAAGTTAAGGCAAGAGATGCTAAAACTACCACCAGATGAACGACTTGCCGAGATGGAGAAAGAAATTACCTGCACATACACCGAAGAACAATTGATTGAGGAAGCTACAAGGTGTATGAGCTGCGGTATGTGTTTTGATTGCGGGACTTGCTGGAGTTTGTGCCAGGACCAAGTTATTCAAAAACCTTTGACTAAATTTCAACCTTACATATTTAAGCTTGATTTATGTAAAGGCTGTAATAAATGTGCAGAAGCCTGCCCTTGTGGATATATAGAGATGAAAAATCCAATGACAGGGCAGTATGCTGAGCGTGATCCTGAGACAGGAAAAGTTATTTATTAATTTATATTTTGTGTGTTTAATTTTTGGGAGGATTAAAATGCCACTATTTGAATGGGAAGATGTAAAAATTATGGTTGACGAAGATGGATTTATGGAAAATCCAGAAGAATGGAACGAACGAGTTGCTCTTGCTCTTGCTTCAACCGAAGATGTAACAGAGCTAACAGAAGATCACTGGAAAATAATTAACTATTTAAGGGACTATTTCAAACAATATGGAATAGCTCCGATGATTCGTAAATTATGCAAAGAGACCGGATTTTCTTTGAAAACTATTTATGAACTATTTCCATCTGGTCCTGCTAAAGGTGCTTGTAAAGTTGCCGGTCTTGCTAAACCAACTGGTTGCGTTTAAATCATTTTTATTGGTTGTCCCTTAAGTTTTTATGAATGGAGGGGCAAGTTGTTTGATGATGAGTAGTATGATATTAAAGTCATTTTAATTATCGAGGGACAACCATTCATTTTAATCAGGTTTAAAAATTTATATTTTATAAGAAAAAGCCAAGTTTGCTTTTTTGAAGTCAATTCCATTTATCATCAAAGAGGATAAGATGATCATAATTTATATATTAACCATTCTAAGTATTATAACTTTTTTAGTGGCAGTTATTTCTAAAATAATTAGAATTTCTTCGGCACCGGTCCATTTGAGATGGGAGCTTTATCCAGTTCCACACGAAGGTGGGGGTAAAGCCAAATATGGCGGCTCAAGGCTTGAAGAACCTGACTGGTGGGAGAAGAAAATTCACAAAGATAGTTTAGGCGAGCTGAAGGTGATGGTTCCAGAAATTGTTTTTCTGAAAGGTGTTTGGGAGCATAACAAACAATTATGGCTTGGTTCTTATCCTTTCCATTTTGCTTTATATTTATTTATTGCCAATATTGCATTATTTACACTTGTAACTTTCCTAAAACTAATCGGATATGACATCTTTTTATCAAATAATATATTTGGGCAGATAATTTATTATGCTATCTTTATTTTTGCCTGGACTGGCTCCATACTTGGATTAATAGGGACAATTAGACTTCTTTTTTCGAGGACTGTTGACCCAAATTTATCAAAATACAGCTCAGCAAGTCATTATTTTAATATACTTTTTATTGGTTCGCTTTACTTGACTGTATTTTTATGGTTAATATCAGGAAGAAATTTTGTTGCCGAAATGGCAAATTTCTACTACGGTCTGGTTACATTTTCAACAGCTATAGAAATACCAATAGTAGCTTATTGGCATATTATTTTATCATTACTTTTCATTGCCTACCTTCCTTTTACTCATATGTCTCACTTTTTCACTAAGTATTTCACTTATCATCAAGTGCGATGGGAAGATGAACCAAATATACCGTCAAGTAAATTGAACAAAAAGTTATCGGAGCAATTGAATTTTCCTGTTTCATGGGCTGCCCCTCACATAGGTGCTGACGGAACAAAATCATGGTTAGCTATAGCTACTGAAATACCACAAAAGGAGAAATAATTATGTCTGCAAAAAAGATTGATATAAAAGTTACTGATATTAGTAAAGGTCAGGGTGTATTAGTCCCTATTGAACCGGTTGATGATGTCAAACTGCCGCCACCTTATGACAAACTTGAAGAATTACCGGGATTCAGAAAACTTGGACAACAATCACTTGATAAATACGATGGTTATATTGACGGTGTTATTGCTGTTGGCGTTCCAAAGCCACAAAGCGAGGAAGAAGAGCAGAAATTGGTAGAAAGCTTTCTATCTGGTTTGATGAAATTATTCAGTAATGAGAACAATTGGACTTTTCTTCAGCCTTTGGTGCTTTCGATGGAACACTGTGCAAAATGTCAAACTTGTAATCATGACTGTCCAGTTTATGAAGCAAGCGGCGAGGTAGAAATTTACCGTCCGACTTATAGGGCTGAAGTTCTCAGAAGATTATATTTTAAATATGTGAAACCCGGAAGCCCTCTCATTAAGAAATTTCAGCATGGTGACATTGAATTAAACTGGACTCTTATATCAAGACTGGTTGAATTAAGTTATCGTTGCACTCTTTGCAGGAGATGTGCTCAAAGCTGTCCTATAGGCGTGGATAACGGGCTGATCACCCACGAACTTAGAAAGCTTTTCAGTCAGGAAATGGGCATTGCTCCAAAAGAACTTCACGAAAAAGGCACAGTTCAGCAGCTTGAAGTTGGTTCCAGCACAGGAATGAATTCACTGGTTGTCAAAGACAATGTCGAATTTATTGATGAAGATATGAGTGAAAAAGTCGGCTTTAAAGTCGAAACCAAATGGGATGTCGAAGGAGCTGATGTATTACTTATTCATAATGCAGGGGAAATACTTGCTTGGCCAGAAAATCCGGGTGCTTTTGCTATTTTATGTGAATTGGCCGGAATTAAGTGGACTCTTTCAAGCGAAGCTGTCGGTTATGATGGGGTTAACTATGGTCTTTTTTATGATGATGTTCAATTGGCAAGAATAGTTGTTAGACACGCTGAAATAGCCAAGAAATTAGGGGTAAAAAAAATTGTTATGGGCGAGTGTGGTCACGAAAGTAAAGTTTTAGGCATAATTGGGGAGAGAATTATTGGTGGCGATGTCCATACCGAAAATGCTCTTACCTTTATGGAAAATATAATTAACAGTGGCAAATTAAATCTTAATCCTGAAAGGAATTACTTTCCTGTTACATTACACGATCCTTGCAATCTTGTCAGAATTATGGGGGTTGTTGAACCTCAAAGAAGGATCTTAAGAAAAATTGCCCCAAAATTCAGAGAGATGGAACCTCATGGTGTAAGAAATTATTGCTGTGGTGGTGGTTCGGGATTTGCTGTTATGTCTGGCAATAATTTTACAGATTGGAGAATGCACTTCAGCGGTAAAATGAAATTTAAGCAGATACTCGATGCTTTTGCCGACGAAGATCTTACCTCTAATTCTCCTAAATATGTATGTGCCCCATGTTCTAATTGCAAAGGTCAGATCAGAGATATCCTCGACTTTTACGGTGCTAAAGAAAAATCCGGAATTTATTACGGTGGTTTGGTGGAATTGATAATCAATGCTGTGGATGATATCAAGGAGCCTTTTATTGATTTTGATATGATGTGACGTCATCATAGAATAAATAAGAGAATTACAAGCTCTTGAAAGCTGTCTAAAATTTTTTTGGGCAGCTTTTTTTTGTTACAATATCTGTTGATATAAGGTAAAAAAAAAGCCGGAACTTTTATGAAGTCCCGGCTTTGATGATTTAATCATAGATTAAATTATTTGACAATAAGCATTCTCTTTGCTAATGATGTTCCGTTTGCATAAAGAATATAATTATAGACACCACTGGATAAGTTCAAATCATTAGCACTAATTTCGACGTTGTGCATACCTGCAGGAATTACATTGTTCAAAAGAACAGCAATTTCTCTGCCGAAGCTGTCGGTGATAACCAATCTAACATTTTCTGAGTTGGGAATATAGAAACTGATTGTGGACTTATCACCGAATGGGTTTGGTTTGTTAGCATAAAGAATTAAGTCGCCATTTTCTGATTCTTCTTTACCCATAATGATGAAGGTTGTGATGGCAACTGTAAACTCCTTGCTCCAAACTTCGCCGCAGGGATTTGTAACTTTGCATTTGTAAACACCAGCATCGGGATCGTCTGCGTTAGCTTTGACGAAAGTTGAATTGGTTTCATCAGTGATTTCAACATCGTTTTTATACCATTGATAGCTTAATTGACCGCCATTAGCAGTAAGTTCAAGTTTCAGTTCTTCACCTTTCTTGACACTGACGGTTTCGTTTGGCTGGGTTAGAATAACCGGAGCAGTCATCACCATCAATTCTGCATCATTAGTCATAGCTGATTTATTGCTATACTCAGCTGTAACTTTGCATGAATACTTACCGACATCCTGAATCTGAACATCTGATATTGTCAAAGTATTGGTCATTGAGCCGCTTAATCTTCCTTCGTCTTTCAATGGTGCACCATCTTTCATCCATTGATAGTGAACCTTAACGTTTGGAAGTGTAGCGTTTGCATCAACTGTAAATAAAGCAGTTTCGCCAAAGCATACACTGTTATCAGCAGGTTGAGTATTGATTACGACATCTGGTAATTCAACAATAGAAATTCTTTCAGAACTTGCTTCACCGCAGAGACCGGCAATCTTAACCCAATAGTCATCGCCATAATCGCTAGGTTTAATATCTCTAATGGAAAGAATAGATGATTTAGAACCTGCTATTCTGTCGTTATCTTTGAGTGGGAGGGTTCCTCTATACCATTGAATTTGTGGCTGATACATAACAGGGTCATTCTCATAAATGTGCATATCAAGAGTAAAGTTGACAACATCACCTGGATCTGCCATTTGAGTTGAGGGCTGGGTTGTAATTTCAGTGGTTCTCAATGTGTAGAGCAGAACTCTTTCAGTTGTAACATCATCAGCACCGCCAGTTCCTTTGATATCACAATAATAAACTCCGCCCAATTCGTGTGTTAAAGCTGGTAAGTATAAAATAGGATCTGTGGCTTTGTCGATAGCAATACCATCTTTGTACCACTGATAAGTTAACTCGGCTCCAAAATCAATATCTGCAACCACAATAAACATTTGATTGGTTGAACCGATACAATTTACAATTTCTTTTGGTTGTTCAACTATAGTAATTTTCGTAATAACGTTATCAGAGCCAGCATAATAAATATTCTTTGCTCTTTCTTCCTGAGTAAAATCAAATTTTTCAATTTCATCTCTCATTGCTCCAAGTTCGGGCAGTGGATAGTAGTAAACAATTGCGGGATTAATCTTGGTTAGTCTGAAATCAGTTGGTCCCATAAAGAATAATTCTGAATTAGCAGAAGTTAATTCTTTACCTGTCAGATTTCTGAAATTAACCATATTAGAAACAAGAGTTCCGTTAACATTGGCAAAATTAGCACCTGTTGAGAAGAAATTATTCTCATTTGACTGATAATTAAACGGTGCTGAACCGGTTAATTGGAATGCTATGCCACCACCATTATTGTAAAATATGTTTCTTTTAATATTCAAGCCCGATCCAAGGTTTAAAATATTGATTGCTGGTAATGTTCCAGTTGAAACAAAGGTATTATAAAAGATTCCTGCTGAGTTGGGATTATTGATTAAAAGACCAGTAGCAGTATTTGCTCCGACCATATTATTAGCAATCCATCCACCTGAACCACCGCTAATTTCCAAACCTGTTTTGCTTCCTCCGGAAACCATGATTTTGTTATAATATACTTTGGCGAATGAGTTCGAAATCAGAAAAATACCGTGCAGGTTTGTTCCTTTGATATCATTATTTTTGACCATAGCTGGCAAGCTTGAATTTGCTACTTGGTTCAAAAGAATACCTGCTCTATTGATAGCAGTAGATGTCATTGAAACATTGACAATATTGTTCTGCAAGTTAAGATTTGTCATACCTTGTAAATAGAAGCCGTGTCCATTAGAACCTGCAACACTGTTACCTGTGATTTCAGCAGGTCCGGCAGTTGTGGTATTGTGAATATCAATGATACCACCAACCAATGTTCCGAGTGCTGTTGCAGTGCTACCTGTAAATCCGTTAATTCTGTTATTTTTAATAGTTGTGGCATTCATTGTATAGATAGCAACTTCGTAGCCAGGTAATGAGAAGAAATTATTGTCATTAATCTGAACGCCTGTAGCATTTTCAATGTGAACTCCCTGCCAGGTGAAGTTACCAAAGCTATTATCCTTGATATTAAAATTAGAGGACCAGACACCTATAGGAGATGTATGCCATAATGGTGCTGAGCCGTTGTTAAATGCATTATTCAATAATGTAAGATTATTCAAAGCATTGTTAAGTGATTTAATCAAGACGAAGTCAGCAGTTTTGGGAGCATTGGCTTTACCATTGAACACACAATTGGTGAAGGTTATGTTGTTATTTCCGCCTGTTAGTTCAAAAATTGTAGCAAAATTAGCTCCATTGGCATTGAAGGTTATATTATCGAATGAAATATAATTATAACCCTGTAATTTGAACAAAAAGTTGTTAGCAGCAGATGTGGCGCTATACTCCAGAATAACATCATAATTGTTTCCGGATATTGACTTGAATGATATTGGATATTGTCTTGTTCCACGGGGAATAACTGTGATTCCAGCTTGATAAGTTCCGGGTCTGACCAGAAAGTTAACAGGACCGGCAAGACCCCAATAAGAAATAAAGTCCATTGCTTCTCTGATTGATTTATAATCAGAACCAATTGAACCAATCGTATAAGTTCCACCAGATAATGCTTTATAAACTTCGTATTGACCTCTGTCGTTATCAGGGACTTCATCTGGAACTCCGTTCGGAAGTGATGTCCATGCTTCGATTAAATAAGGTCTGATACCGGTTCCGAAATAATAAGAACCGCAATCAACTATCAATTCTTGATTTCTGGCTAAATTTATTCCGCTAACATAGGTAGGAGTTTGTGTAACTCCATCAATTGAGTAATTGACAACTACACTTGTTAATGGTTTTGGAGCATAATTCTTAATCTTTAGTAAGACACGTTGCTCCCCAACGTCCAAAGGCAGCATAGCTTCTGCATCAATAAAGCCGGCGTCGTTAAGAATTGGGCTAACTGTAATTGTAGATCTATCGTTGCCTGCATTGGCATCGGGATAACTGTTAGCTTCTATATTCGTTCCTCTTGGGTTGGTAGTCCATGCTGATAAGGTGTAAGGACCCCATGGGGCAGCAGGAGTAAATTTATATCCAGGATGTAATGTAATTTCCTGAGTTTCGTTAAGGGCTAAACTTCCGGTCCAGTTGTAAGCAGTTTGGGCAACACCATTAATTGTCCAATTGATTGTAACACTTGTTAAAGTATTTTTGCTGAAGTTCTTAAGAACTACTTTGATTGGCTGATTGTTATCAGAATTGAATAAATTAATGGGTGAAGTAAAACTTGTTATTCCCGCATCATTTTGGGTTACGTATGTGGCATTGACATAAAAGTCAAGGTAGCTTCCATAGTAATAATATCCACCACTTGGGCAGGGGTTGTCCGGACAGGCATTATAATATTGGCAATAGTAGTAATAAGTGTTAATTACTCTAAATCTTCTGGAACCAGTTGTTCCAACAGATGGTAGTGAAAATGTGCTAGAAAAACTTGTTGAATAAGTACCTGATCCTGAATAATACATTCGCTCGTTTGAATCGAATGTGTAATTATTATTAGCATCGCACCATAACGCTAATTGCTGAGGATAAAGGTAATATGAATAACCATAGTAATAATAGTAACCATAGTAATCACCGCCCATCCAATAAAAGGAATAAGTTTGACCAGCTTGTAAAGTGGCAGTAGTGCTAACATAAGTTCCCGTTCCGGTGTAGCCATAATAGCTGAACAGAGTTGTACCACCTGAATTTCTGATGATGAACTGATTTGTTCCCATGGGATAATAGAAATATGGGGTACACCATTGTGCTTCAGATTGGACAGCTCCGAGCAAAAACACAATGAAAAATGAAATAGTCAGCATAATCTTCATTTTAAGATTGCCGACTGACTTTGTGAGTAATTTGTTCATAGTAAATCCTTTACAATTATTAAAAATAATTAAACTATAAGGTTAAGAATTAATTTCTGAAACTTTTTAAAAAGTAAATTTAAAATCAAACAAATATAATAAAAACTTAATTTAATTTAATCACTTCAATCATTTATATATACCATTAACATTTAAAAAGTTTCATCCGATTCTTAAAAAATTTTCAGAATTTTTGAACATTTTAAGTATTTTTTCTTTTAATACTAAATATTCATTCGATCTCAAGTGTGGATCTTTCTCTAAAATCAAAATAGCTTGATTTTTGGCTTTGGTTATGATATCCCCATCCTGAACAATATTAATATATTTAAAATCTGGAACCCCGGACTGTTTTAAGCCAAGTATATCCCCGGGTCCTCTTAATTTTAAATCAACTTCAGAAATTTCGAATCCGTCGGTTGTTCTTTCCATGGTTTTTAGTCTAATGATAGAGGCTAATTGATCATCATCAGCAATACCTTTTCGTGCCATCTGGTATTTGAAATTATCTTTGGTAATAAGAAAACAAAAACCCTGACGTTCTCCCCTGCCAATTCTTCCCCTTAACTGATGAAGCTGGGACAATCCAAAGCGTTCTGCATTTTCTATAACCATAATATTTGAATCGGGAATATCTATTCCAACTTCGATGACTGTGGTAGAGACTAATATCTGATATTTTTTTTGTAAAAAATCCTGCATCACAGTTTCTTTTTCGGACCAATACATTTGTCCGTGAATTAGTCCGATAGTGAATTCCGGAAAGACTTTTTCGGCTAAAAACTCATAATGCTCTTTGGCGGCTTTCAATTCTAATTTTTCGGATTTTTCGACCAAAGGGTAAACAATATAAGCTTGCTCTCCGCGGGAAATTTTTTCCCTAATAAAATCATAAACTGAATTAATTTGGCTTTCAAAAATTATTTTGGTGATTATTGGTTTTCTGTTTTTTGGCATTTCTCTGATAACTGAAACATCAAGGTCGCCATATAGTGTCATTGTAAGAGTTCTCGGAATAGGAGTTGCAGTCATAACCAGAACATGAGGCATCAATTTTAATTCTGTTAATGATGCGGCAGCCATATTGATCAGGTTTGCTCTTTGTGCTACTCCAAATCTTTGTTGCTCATCAATTACAATAAGACCTAAATTTTTGTATTTTATATCATTTTCAAAAAGGGAATGAGTGCCAATGATGATATTGGCCTCACCGTTTTCTATGAAAGAAATATTTTGCTTTTTATTCGATGCTTTTATTCCGCTGGTTAGAAGAGTAACTTTAAGAGATGGAGTAATTAATTTTAAAAATTGATTGATTGTTCTGAAATGCTGCTCTGCCAAAACCTCAGTTGGTGCCATCATAGCAACCTGAAAGCCATTTTCGACGGCAATCAGCATAATTAACAATGAAACAATTGTTTTGCCTGAACCAACATCGCCCTGAATCAATCTGTTCATTGGTTTTCCACTGCTAAGGTCTTCTATTATTTCCTTAATAACTTTTTTTTGGTCATTAGTTAACTTGAAAGGTAAGTTATCTACCAATTTTCTTGCCAAATGACTTTTCACATCAAAAACCAAGCCTGAATACTGTTGCTTAAAATTATTTTTTATCAAGTTGACGAACATTTCGTAAAAAAAGATTTCCTCAAATTTTAATCTTAAATTTGCCTGATTGGTTTGAGAAATATTCTCAGGAAAATGGAGGAGGCTTATTGTAAGACTGATTGAAGGTAAATTGTTTGCTTTTAATATGTGCTCAGGTAGTGTTTCAGTAATATTATTTAAATAAACAGGAAGTACAGATTTTATAATATTCCTCAGAATTTTATTGTTTATCCCGCTTGATTTCATTTTTTCCGTTAATGAGTAGATTGGCAAAAGAACACCTTTCGAATAATC
>CALHRB010000073.1 GCA_938038165.1 Candidatus Kapaibacterium sp.
TTGCCAAGAGAACCGTAAACCTCATCAGTTGAAATTTGCAGAAATTTTTGTATTTTCAGTTCACGTGCCACTTCAAGTAGTACAAGTGTCCCGGTTATGTTTGTTTCAACAAATGGTGCAGCACTCAATATAGATCGATCAACATGAGATTCTGCCGCAAAATTTATAATTCCTTTAACATTAAAAAATTTGCAGATATAGGTAACTAATTCTTTGTTCTGGATGTTTCCATGAACAAATTTGTAATTAGGATTTGATTGTATGTCAGCAAGATTTTCAAGATTGCCTGCATAGGTTAGAGCATCAAGATTTATTATGTTTAAGTCTTCTTTTGAGAGAAGGTATCTAATAAAATTACTCCCAATAAAGCCGGCTCCTCCTGTTATCAAAATAGTTTCTTTAGCCATAAATTCTTTTAAAATGTATATAATAAATTTTTGAAAGACGAAAATAATTATAAAAATTTTTAAAATGGTTTTCTTCCGCTCAAATATAATATTGAAGCTGCTATTGAAGCAATACTGTCGCTATAAGCATTCAATTTCAAATCTGCATAGATTTTTTCTTTTAGATAAGGGTTTCCAAAGAAAACAGCTATTGATTTGGTTTTTCCACTGATATTGTCAACAATCATTCTGATTTTATCTGGTAATGCAATTGAACCTGAATAAGCTTTAGCTTTATAAAAAAAAGCAAATATAATTAATTCCACTTTTCCTATTGAACTTAGTAGATTGTTAATCTCTTCGTTGGTAATATTTTCATCAATAAAGCCAAAATCACAATCGTTTTCGACTGCTTGAGCGAGTATCTTGAAAAAAAGGGATGGCTTTTCGAGATTTTCATCCTGAACAAAAGCAAAACCGGCAAATCGTTCTTCCTCAGGAATGGGTAATAATTTACTATTTCCTTCTATTTCAATTGATTTATAAGCAGCTTTCAAAGCTAATTTTTCATGCTCAATTGATAAATTAATATTTTCATTAATATTGGTATTTGAGTCGAACAAACCAACCCATCGTTTAGCTTCCAGAACTTTTTTTGCAGAAATTTTTAAATGATGTCTGAAATCCTCATTTTTTGAAGATTCATTTATTAATGTATTGATGGCATCTAATGGTTCAGGGGGGAGCAATAAAGCATTGCAGCCGGCATTTATTGCTTTTATTACCGCATCAGAATTAGAATAATTTGATGTTATAGCTTTCATATCTAATGCATCTGTTACTATTAAGCCCTCATATTTTAATTCGTTTCTTAATAGTTCCAATATTTTTGGTGAAAGAGTGGCGGGAATTTTTTCTGGATCAAGAACAGGCGCAGCTAGATGTCCTGCCATAATTGATTTGACATTATTTTTGACAGCAGTAACAAAAGGCTCAAGATCAACATTTCTGATTCGGCTCTCTAATTGGTTTAGAACAGGCATTGTTATATGGGAATCAATAGATGTGTCGCCATGTCCCGGAAAATGTTTTGCACAAGCCATTACGTTCTCTGACTGCAAACCATTGATGTATTTTTCTACATGATTAGAAACAATTTCGGGAGTTTCACCGAAAGATCTGATATTTATAATTGGATTCTCTCTATTGGAGTTAATATCAGCGACTGGAGCTAAATTCCAATGAATTCCGATTTTCTTGCATTCTAAGGCTATAGATTTTGCTATCATATAAGTCAATTCGCTATCATTTGCCTTGCCTAAAGCCATCATATGAGGAAATTCGGTGCCACCTCTCAATCTCATTGGAAGCCCGTTTTCGAAATCAGCACAAAAAAGTAAGGGGATTTTTGAACGACTTTGTAATTCATTAATCATATTATATGTTTCCAGCAAATCACCGCCGAAAACACAAAAACCACCAACATGTTTATCAACTAATTCATAAGTCAGCTTTTTATAATGGCTTTCTTTGAATTCATCAGCAGAAATTCTTGGGAAAATCACCTGTGCTGTAATAAAATGGATGTCCTCAAGATATTTATTATATTGATTTTGTCTCATCTTTAGTCAATAAATATAACGTTTTGACCTTCATAATTTCTGATTAATTGCCTTAAATCATCAGGTATTCTGACTGAATCGAGAGTTTTAGGATTGACGTTTACTAAAATTGAAGATCCTCTGATAATTACTTCTGTTTTTTCATTAATAATCAAATTTTTAAATCCGAGAGAAGAATTTTTTATGAATTCAACCCTTGTTAATACAACAAACAAATCGTTAAATTTCAATGGAGCAAAATAGTCAATTTCGGAGTGGACCGTCATTATTGGATAGTCTTGCAGAAATGTCATTGGATTTAATTTTAGTCCGATGGCTCTGAGATAATCAGTTCGAGCCCATTCCAAAAAATAAAAGTATTGAAGATTATGGACAACACCAAATGAATCAACCTGACTGAATTCAACCTGGCGGCTAAATTTATGCTTAAAGAGTATTATTTCATCATTAATGGGTAATGATTTGGAATTTTGATGATTTTGCAAGTTCATATAAAGTTTCTACTATTGTTTTTGCTGAATAAACTGTTTGTTCATAATTAACTTGAAAATGAAAAACAGCTCTGAATGAATTGTCTTCCATCGGAATTAAAAAAATCCCTTTTTCCTTCAACTTTTCGTTAAATTGATTTGCAGAAATTACATTACTGACATTGAAGAATACAATATTGGTTTGAACCCTTGATAAATCGATTTTAATAAATTCAGATTCGGCAAGTATTTCAGAGAATTTTTTGGCATTGAAATGATCTTGCCTGAGTAATGGAAAATGTTTTTTAATGGCGTATAAACCAGCAGCAGCAAGGATTCCAGCTTGACGCATTCCACCGCCGAGAATTTTTCTCCATTTTTTTGCTTTCAAAATTGTTTCATTAGAGCCAATAAGGAGTGACCCTATGGGTGCACCCAAAGCTTTCGACAAACAAACAGAGAGAGTATCGAATGGTTCGGCGTATTCTTTTGGCGAAATACCAGTTGCGGCACATGCATTCCAAATCCTTGCTCCATCGCAATGGAGATAGATATTATACTCAACAGCTAATCTTTTAACTTCTCTTATATAATCAAGTGAGATTATGGTTCCACTATGTCTGTTATGTGTGTTTTCAAGGCAAATAACAGAAGTTTTTGGGAAATAATATTCGGAAGTTCGTATTGACTTTTTAATTTGCTCATACGAAGGCATTCCAAGCTCCGAATCAATTGGTCTTAGTTGAATTCTGGATATGATTGAGGGTGCTGCTGTTTCGTAATAGAAAATATGAGATTGTCTCTCGAGAATAACTTCATCTCCCGGATTTGTCAGAACTTTTAAGGCAAGTTGATTGCCCATTACACCAGAGGGAACAAATAATGCCGCTTCTTTGCCAAATAGATTAGCAACATATTTCTGCAATTCATTAACAGATGGGTCTTCTCCAAAAACATCATCACCAACTTCGGCATTTGCTATAACTTTTCGCATATCCTCGGTTGGTTTTGTAATTGTATCGCTTCTTAGATCAATCAAAACAAAGTTTATTATTTTTATTATTTACAACATTCAAAAATACTAATCAATTTTAATAAATTTGAATAATAATTACAGAAAGATAAATGGCAGATTTATCCAATTAAAATAAAGACCTAAAAGCCAAAGAGTTATTCCAACGCTAAAAGGGATAGAAAGGTTATCATCAATTTTACAAGTGCCAGAATACACCTCTACAAAGGCTCCTATTATTGAAGCAATTATACCGGAAATGAAAAATGAATAGGAAGCCGAGAATAATATCCCGATGATAACCACCATAATTAAGGCTGAAATTATAAAAGCAAGAGTGCCTTCGAAACTTTTATTTAAAAACTTTGTTTTGCCAAACTTTCTTCCAATTATTGCAGAGGAAATATCAGAAACAACCAATATAGAGAGACAGGTTACCGCAATTAATTTTGGGAAAATTAATATACTCAAAAACGCCGAGATCAAAACCCAGGTTGCTCCTGTTAATATCAGACCTCTTTGGGTTTCGTGTGGTCTCAGCATTTTTCCAAAAAATTTATTGATAAATTTTTTGACTTCTGAGTGTTCTTTGCTGAGTAAATCAACAATCAGAGAAAACAAAGTCAAGGGACCCAGTATAAAAAGAAGTAGATCTTTGTTAAAGTAAAAATATGAAATAGGAATGCACAATGAAATAAGGTGAATGCCTTTTCGTAATAATTCTTGTTCAAATGGTATTTCGTTTTGACAATTCATTTCTTAACATTAATTAACCGAAATTTCACAAATATGAATATAAGAAAAATTCTTTCACCTGCAAAAATTAATTTAGCACTTCAGGTTTTATCCAAAAGATTTGACGGTTATCATAATATTAATACTGTTTTTTTTAAAATTCCTTTCTTTGACGAAATAATATTTGAGGAAGCAAAAAAAACTGAAATAATCTGCGAACCTGAATTAAATTTTCCAATGGAGGAAAATTTAATATTCAAGACAATTGATTTGGTTAAAAAAAAATCAAATATTGACAAACATATCAAGGTAAAATTATATAAAAAAATT
>CALHRB010000074.1 GCA_938038165.1 Candidatus Kapaibacterium sp.
TTCAATCAATAATTCGAAAGTTCAGTACAAATTTCATAATTTTGTGTTTTTACAAATAAGATTAAATGAGAGATATTCGAATTCACGAAGTGGGATTGCGGGATGGTTTACAAATGGAATCAGAGCCTGTTCCTACTGTTACCAAAGAACAATGGGCAGCAATGCTCATCGATTCCGGGCTTGATATATTGCAGCTTGGCTCCTTTGTCAATCCTGCAAAAGTACCACAAATGGCAGACACAGATGAATTATTTGATTATTTTAAAAGTAATAAAAAGGATAGAAAAACTTTACTATCTTGTTTAGTCCTTAACGAAAAAGGCTTGGAAAGGGCAATCAAATCTGATGCTGATATGATTTGTATGGGTGTTTCCGCAAGTGAGACACACTCAAAGAAAAATACAGGAATGTCAACAGAAGAAGCACTGAAGAGAATTATTAAAATGGCTATTGAAGTTCCCAATTTGGGGAAACCTGTGCAAGTATCAGTTCAATCAGCTTTTGGCTGCGGTTTCGAAGGGGAAATTCCCGAAGAAAAAGTTATCAATATTGTAAGCCGATATTCAGATGCCGGGATTTTGAACATAAGCCTTGCCGATACCGCCGGTCATGCCCATCCAGAGCAGGTCAAACGTTTATTTAGTTCAATTTTGGAAATAAATGACAAAATAAAACTTGCCTGTCATTTTCATAATACATACGGTTTAGGCATTACAAATGTTTATACTGCTATTGAATATGGAGCGACCTTTATCGAAACAGCTTTTGGAGGTTTAGGTGGTTGTCCATTTACAAAATTATCTGCAGGTAATGTTTGCACAGAAGATTTTGTTCATTCACTTCAAAGAAACAATAACCGAAAAGATATAAATCTCGAAAAAATAATAGCTGTTTCAAAGTATGCCTCAGGTTTTTTTGTTAAAGAACTTCCCGGTTTGGTTTATAAAACCGGGGGGTTAAAATACTAACTGTATTTGTTAAATTTATTAAAAATAAATATGAATATTCTTGATGGTATAAGAGTCCTTGATTTGACTAATGTTCTTTCAGGTCCATTTGCAACACTACATCTGGCATGGCTCGGCGCCGAAATCATTAAAATCGAAAATCCAAAAGACGGCGACCTGGCAAGAAAACTCGGCTGCGTCCCGGAATATAACAAAATGCTGATGGGCACAAGTTTCATTGCTCAAAATGGCAATAAGAAATCAATGACTCTGAATTTGAAAGATGAAAAAGCCAAAGAAATTTTTAAAAAACTTGTCGAAATTTCCGATGTCTTAGTCGAAAATTTCCGCCCGGGAGTTATGGACAGGCTTGGTTTTGGCTATCAGGATTTAAGTAAAATAAACCCAAAAATAATTTATTGTGCTATCTCGGGCTTTGGTCAAACCGGACCAGACGCTTTTAAGCCTGCTTATGATCAAATCATACAAGGCTTAAGCGGTTTGATGGACCTCAACGGAGATGAAAGACTACACCCACTCAGGGTTGGCTTTCCCGTATGTGACACTGTTGGAGGTTTAAATGCCGCTTTTTCTATTATGGCAGCCCTCTACCACAGAGAAAGAACCGGTGAAGGTCAATTCATTGATGTTGCATTGCTTGATTCTATTATGCCGATGATGGGATGGGTTGTCGCAAATCTAATGATTGGCAATCAAAATCCTGTACCAATGGGTAACGATAATTTTACTGCCGCACCATCGGGGGTTTTTCGGACTAAAGATGGTTACATAAATATCGCCGCCAACAAACAGGAGCAATGGGAGATGCTTGCTGATTTGCTTGAACTCTCTCATTTGAAAGAAGATCCAAGGTTCAAAGAGCGTGACATACGTAAATCAAACCGCTACGAACTTACTCCTCTGCTCGAAGAAAAACTTATCCAGAGAAATACAGAAGAATGGGCAGAATTATTCAACAAAAATGATATTCCCTCGGGTGCAATTCTTGAATTGCATCAAGCCGTAAATTCCCCTCAAATAAAACATAGAGATACATTCTCAACTGTTAATGTCGAAGGTGTTGGCAAAGTTCAACTTTTCAATATGACCGCTAAATTCAATAAGACCCCCGGCAAGATTACTCAGCCACCCCCAAAACTTTCAGAGCATACAAGGGAAATACTAAAAATCATTGGTTATTCTGATGATGAGATAAATAGTTATAAATCTCAGGGAATAATTTGATCTTTTAAGCTAATAGTTTCCTGAATTATTGCCGATAATCAAATCACATTTTGTTATAAAAAGATTACTTATCTTGCTTAATGGTTAAAATTATTGATATAAATAAACTTAAGGAAGGAGACGTACTCGCAGATCCTATTTATAATGCTCTGGGTCATATTCTGTTGCCAGCCAATGCCATAATAACAGCTAATAGCCAGAAATTATTAAAGACTTTAAATATAAGTAATGTAACAATCAAACAAAATGAAGATGACAATCAGAATGAAAAACTACCAGATGAAGTTATAGAAAATACCTTAAAAATTATTAGCGAGACAATCGGTTGGACTCCCAAAAATGATTATGAATTTGAATTGCTCAAAATGGCTGCTATTCACAAAATTAAAAGTGAACCTATTTAATGATTAATGTTAATGAAATATTAGAAAATTTGGATGAATTCCCAACACTGCCAACAATTTATTCCAATTTAATGGAGTGCATATCAAATCCTCGTTCGACAGTTAACGATGTTGCTCAGATTGTTTCAAGAGATCAATCTGCTGTTCTGAAAATCATTAAGACAGTGAATTCACCACTATACGGGATCAACAAAAAAGTTGAAACGATCAAAGAAGCCGTATTTCATCTCGGTTTTAATGAAATCAAGAATCTTATTGTTGCCCTTTCCGTTTTAACAACATTCAGTAACTTGAAAGGAACCAAAAATTTCAGCCTTTTGGAATTCTGGAAGCATTCTGTTGCTGTTGGCGTTATTTCCAAATTGATTGGTAATGCTTGTGGAGAAAAAAACACCGAGAATTATTTCCTTGCTGGAGTTATTCACGATATCGGCAAACTTTTTTTTGTTCAGTTCTTTGCTGATGAATACGACAAAGTTATTGAAAATGCTTTTAATCAAAATATTGAGTTGAAAGAAGCCGAATTGAATCATTTTGGAATTAATCATATTCAGATTGGAGAAAAGATTGCCGTCAAATGGCAACTTCCGGAAGTTTTCCTTTCCGTTATCAAAAACTACACGAGTCTTGTTTTGATGGACGGGAATGCAATGATTACTGCTTCAGTTGCACTGGCTGATTACATTACTGACTTGCTTGAACTTGGATTAAAAAGCAATTTTTCAAAAATTAGACCAAATCCAAAAATTTGGGAAATTTTAAAAATTAAGCATGGATCTCTATTGGAGCTATATCCAAAAATCATAGAGAATTATAAACAATCAATCCAAATACTAATTGTTAAATGAAGATGGTAACAGAACCTGCCATAGAAAAAAAAATATCAGAAATCATTGGACTATTCAAAAATTTTTGCCTAAATTTTGAAAAAGATTTCGATTTTGTTTGCTCTGATGCTTTCAGATCAATTCAGTGTTTTTGGGATATTGAGGATGGTGCTCTTTTCAGAAAAATCCCGGACACGCTTGATTTCCAATATTATTCTATTAATATTGATAACCAAAAATATTGGGACCAAATATTTCAGAAATTGCTCGAGGATGGCTCAATTGGGAGTCTTTTAGCTTCTTTTTCAGTTGTTAGTTCAAAAATATCCTCAAAAACTTATTTATTAGCTCCATTATACGGCAACAAAGATCTTTACGGATTGATTGTTATTGAATATGATACGAACAAAATTTCTGACGATAAAAATCTTAAGGATTTTATATTTATTTTTTCAAGTTATCTTTCTCATAAGATTAATAATCTTGAGTTAAACAATAAAATAATTGAGCTTGAACAAAATATGAATCTGCATGTTGCAAGCAGAACGATGAATTTAATCAAAAACAATCAGCAACTTGCCGACAAAATAAGGGGACTTTATAAAAATCTAAGTATGTCGTTGCCACATGAATTCAGAACTCCATTGAATCAGATATTAGGTAATTCAGATTTTTTGTTGAAGCATTTTGACACAACCGAACCGAGCGAATCAAAAGAGATAATTTCAGATATTCATATTTCATGCAGAAGATTGCAAAATCTGATTGAACATTACCTTATACTAAGCCAGCTCGAACTCATAGCTATTAATATCGAACAATTGGATGAAATAAAGACTTCAAGTACTCTTTCGGCTGAAACTTCTATTTATAATGTACTTTCTTCTAAAAGTATTTACGAAGACAGATTCGAGGATTTCAAAATTGAAATTGAAGATGCCTCACTCCAGATTCCCGAAAATTTCTTTGTCGTTATGATGACAGAATTAGTTGATAATGCAATTAAATATTCAAAAAAAGGAACACCTATAATTATCAAAACAAAAGTAGATTCCGGAAATCTTATTTTGACTGTAATTGATCATGGAAAGGGAATAAATCAGGAAGATTTAGATAAAATTGATGCATATACTCAGTTCAACAGAGACAAATTCGAACAACAGGGCTTGGGTCTAGGTCTGGCTATTGTTCATAGAATAGCAGACATAACCAAGAGTTCATTAAAAATTGAGAGTGAAATTAACAAATATACCAAAATTTCTATTAGTATTCCACTGTCTAAAAATTAGAAATCTTATTCTGTGAAAATGGAAAATTTAACTGAAAATAATACAAAATATTCAGAATACAAGATCTTAATAGTAGATGATGATGTATGGTTCCACAAATATTTCACCAAGCATTTGAAGTCCTGGGGATTTGATGTCATATCTGCTTATAATCCTTATGACGGTATCTCTCTTGCAGCAAAAGAAAATCCATTACTGATTTTTTTAGATTATATAATGCCAGAAATGAATGGCGATAATGTCCTGAAAATTTTGAAAGCTGTTGAACAAACCAAAGACATACCTGTTGTCTTTATATCAGGCAACCTAAGCGCCGAGGTTATTGGTTCAGCATATAAAATGGGAGCAAAAGGTTTTTTGACTAAACCAGTTTCTTTAAAGATTATTTATCAAAAAATTGAGGAGTGCCTTGGCAGTGACGTCTTTGCAAAGCTCAAACTTGAACACAATCCAACAGATGAACCAAATTTTAAAGTTTTCAAATTGTAATCTATCAGGTATTCAAAAAAAAGATTACAGTTTTTTCGATTTTTTCAAAAGAATAAGCAAAATTAAAGGTTTTAAAATATACTGCTAAATAAGATTTTCAGCCCAATTCCGATTAAAATTAATCCCCCAACTATTTCCATTTTTCTTCCGAACTTGTATCCAATATTTTTTCCAAGTAGCATACCGAGCATTGAAGCAAGGAATGTAACAAATCCAATAACAATAACAGCCAAGATAATGTCAAAATGTAAAAAAGCAAAACTCAACCCAACGACAAAAGCATCAATACTTGTCGCTATGCCAAGCCAAATTATGTTTAGAAAACTAAAATAATTTGGATTAATATATTTAATATTTCCGTTGTTTTTCTTGATGCTTTCGTAAATCATTTTAATACCCAGAATCAGTAATAGCAAAAATGCCAGCCAATGATCATAATCATCTATTAATTCTTTTGCTTTTGTCCCTGCTAACCACCCTATGAATG
>CALHRB010000075.1 GCA_938038165.1 Candidatus Kapaibacterium sp.
ATCTAAAAAAACGAAGCAGTGGTGTCTATAGCTTTCCTTTCAATAAAAAAAATAAAATACAGAATATTGACATAAAATTTAATTAAAAATTGTAAAAGTCACAAAAAACACCAATATTTCCATCAAAGACAGCAATAAAAAAAGGTATAAAAATTATGCCAATATTAAATTGTTATATTTATTTGGTTTCCAACCAATTTTCTCCAAACCCACAGTCAACAACAACGGGAACATTCCCTAAAGGTAGAGCAGATTCCATTAACTCGACAACAAGATTTTTTAGTTCATCGGCTTCATCAGGAAAAACCTCAAAAACAAGCTCATCATGAACTTGCATGATCATCATTGATTTCATTTTTTGCTTTTTCATTTCACAATAGATATTAATCATAGCAATTTTCATCATATCCGAGGCTGACCCCTGTATAGGCATATTTATGGCAGCACGTTCAGCAGCAGTCCTCAGCATTTTGTTCTGACTGTTGATTTGCTCAAAATAGCGTCTTCTGCCACATAAAGTTTCTGCGTAACCTTTTTCCTGAGCAAGTTTTATTGTCATATCCATATATTTCTTGATTCCTGGATAGCTTTTGAAATAATTATCAATAATGCTTTGTGATTCTTTTTTACTCAGCCCAATTCTTTGTGAAAGCCCATAGCTCCCCAAACCATACATTATGCCAAAATTGACAGTCTTGGCAATTCGTCGCATATCAGAAGTAACTTCGTTGATCGGTTTGTTAAAAAGAATTGATGCAGTCGAAGCGTGGATATCAAGACCGTTTCTGAATGCTTCGATAAGTTGTTTATCTTCGCTGTAATATGCCATTATTCTCAATTCAATCTGAGAATAATCCGCCGCAAATATTAGTCTATCCTTGTATTGCGGAACGAAGGCTTTTCTGACTTCTTTGCCAAACTCAGTCCTTATTGGTATATTCTGAAGGTTGGGATCTGTCGAGGATAGCCTACCAGTGCTTGCAACTGTCTGGTTATAAGTAGTGTGGATTCTACCTGTTCTCGGATTAACAAGCTTGGGCAAAGTATCAACGTAAGTATTTTTTAGCTTGACAAGTTGACGATAATCAAGAATATATTGAGCTATCGGATGATATGGTGCCAATTGGCTAAGAACCTGAACATCAGTGCTAAATCCTGTTTTTGTCTTTGTAATTGTAGGAATTTGGAGTTTTTCAAATAAAATAAAAGATAACTGCTTGGGTGAATCTATGTTGAATGTTGTGCCGGCTTCCCCATAAATTTTTTCAGTCAAGATAGCTGCTTGTTGCGTCAGATAAGTAGAAATTTCAGATAAAGCATCAGAATCAATGGCAACTCCATTGGACTCAACATTAATTAGGACTTCAATCATCGGAAATTCAATTTCGTAGGCAAGTTTCTCTAATTTTTCTTCTTTCAATTTTTGGTCGAGTATATTTTTTAACTTTAGAGCAAGATCAGCATCCTCGCAGGCATAAGTGCTAATATCATCAAGAGAAACATCCTTCATCGAAATTTGTTTCGATTTCTTTTCTCCGATAAGCTGCGAAATCGGTATTGGAACATAATTCAACCACTTTTTTGAAATGGCATCGAGATTATGTCTGTCGTCAGGATTAATAACATAGGACGCTAGCATAGTATCGAAGGTAATTGGTGTTAATTCAATACCATAGCGATTTAAGATATATGCATCAAATTTTATGTTTTGACCGATTTTTCGAATTTTTTGATTTGTAAAAATATTTTTAATATTATCAATAACAAAAGTTAATGAAATTAAATTATCTTTCCCATTCGAAACGCTTTGAGGTTTATCAAACAGACTGCCATCGGGCGATATGTTCTGCTTCGTTTCGAAATCGAAATCATCATCAACAGCGATATAATATGCTTCGTTTTCGAAATAACTGATTGCAATGCCAACAATTTTGCAAGTTTCTCTATTCAATGAATCAGTTTCAAGATCAATGGCAAATTCTTCAACATCGTGCAATTTTTTTAACAGCTCAAGGAATCTGTCAGTAGTATTTATCAAACAATAATTTACATTAACATCCTTTATGGTTTTAAAAATATTATTGCCTGATTCATCCTTAGATAATTTTTCAAGGTTTGATGTTTCTTTGGAAATAACTTTTTGCTCAAGATCCAATTCGCTCTGAACAGCTCTTTTTTCTTGCCATCTTTTCCTGAGAGTATTAAAACCTGAATTGATGAAGAATGCATCCAGTTTTTCAAAATCCGGTGGTTTGAGTTCTAATTTTTTTAAGTTAATATCAACTGGAACATTAGTGTTAATAGTAACTAATTCTTTCGAAAGAAAAGCATTTTGTTTATTTTCTTCAAATTTTTTTCTTAAAGATTCTTTTTCAATAGCATCAATATTATCATAGAGCGTTTCGAGATTTCCAAATTTTTGGATCATTGGAATAGCGGTTTTTTCACCAACTCCTTTCACCCCTGGAACATTATCAACCGAATCACCGATAATTGCCAGAACATCAACGACTTTTTCTGGAGGAACACCAAATTTTTCGAATACTTTTTCGGTTGTAACAATATCAAAATCCTCGTTGCTAAATCTCGAAGGTTTATAAATCTTAATATTATCATTAACAAGCTGATAATAATCTTTGTCGTTAGTCAAACAAATCACTTCATTTCCGTTAGCTGCTTCTTTAACAGAGATAGTTCCAATAATATCATCGGCTTCGAAGCCATCTAGTTCAATTCTGGGTACATTTAGAGCATCAAGTAATTCCTTGATCTTTGGTAATTGAGGTGCAAGATCATCGGGGAAACTATCTCTGTTTGCCTTGTAGTCTGTAAATAAATCATGCCTGAAAGTTGGCTCGGCAGTATCGAAAACAACAGCTAAATATTCTGGGTTTTCTTTTTCGAGCAAGGCTGTGAGAATATTGGTAAAACCGAAAAGAGCAAAAGTTGGTTCACCTGACGGCGATCGCAGATTTGTTTTTTGCATTGCATGATAAGCTCTGAATACCAGAGACATTCCATCAACCAAATATATTCTTGCCATATTTTTTTAAATTTTTTGTTTCTTGAATTATTATAATGAAAAATTATTGAAAAAATGTGAATTTTTCGCAGTTTTGTTTTTTTTCCATAAAAATAATTATGAATAAACTTAAACTTGGATTTCTTGCATCCCACGGTGGAAGTAATATGCAAGCAATAATTGACGGATGCAAATCGGGGAGTATTAATGCCATTCCGGTTGTTGTAATCTCAAACAACTCGAACTCAATGGCACTCGAAAGAGCCAGAAAGGAGGGCATTCCTGCTTATCACATCAGTCAAAAAAAATATCCCGATCCCGATTTGCTTGATTACGCCATTATTAAAATTCTTGAAAATCATCAGGTTGACCTTGTTATTTTAGCCGGATATATGAAAAAACTTGGAACAAAGGTAATACAGAGATTTAAAGGCAGAATTCTGAATATCCATCCTGCTTTACTTCCAAAATACGGCGGCGAAGGGATGTATGGTCACTTTGTCCACGAAGCTGTATTAAAAAACAAAGAAAAAGAAAGCGGATGCACTGTTCACATCGTTGATGAATTATATGACCACGGACGGATTCTTGGTCAGGCTAAAGTTCCTGTCTTTACAGATGACACTCCTGAGACTTTAGCCACAAGGGTTTTGGAGCAGGAACACAAACTTTATCCTGAAATAATCGGGAATATCGCTTCCGGCAAGATTGTGATATAAGACCATACATAATAATCATCATAAAAAGAAGTGCAGAAATTGCTTTTTTCTATTTGAAAAATAATTCTTTTGTTATATATTGATTTTTTTAAATTCAATATTATTAAATAAACTTTAAAGGAGAATTTATGAAAATTTCAAAACTATTTTTCTTTAGTCTAATCCTTACTCTTTTTATTTCTTCAACTAATTTAATTGCACAAGATGAAGAAGGTTTATCATTTCAGCAAAACCTTGGACTCGGCTTTTCACTGAGAGGTACTCCTTTGGTAGCCGGAGATCTATTGCTTGGTGGTCATATTTTTTTCACTGTTACTCCAGACATTCAAATTGGTTCGCAGGTTGGATTTGTTTACGATGGCGGAACAAACATACTTGCCTCAGCGACTTATCTTGTTTTCGCTCCCTATATGAAATATTACCTTGATAGAATCAAATCTCTTACTCCCTTTGCAATGGTTCTCTTTAATGTCTCTTCGGTTCCTGAACGCAGGTTTAATCAGATCACCGGTAAGGAGGAAGTAAAAACTGCTACAAACACATCCTTGCAAATTCAATTGGGCGGGCAATGGTATCCGACTAAAAGCAGGAATGTCGCTGTTTTTGGTGGGATTCAATTTTTTCAGTATAATATTGACCCAAGCAGAATAGTGATTGGACTCGGCAATCCCTTCCTTGGAATTGAATGGATTATTGATTAATTTTTTTAATTTAACACAAAATAAACTTCTTTAATTTAATTTTGTATTAGAGGTAATTCTTTATAAATCAATCGGAGTAATGATGAAAAAAAATATAATTTTGGCATTTTTATCAATAGTGATTTTATCTATCCTGACTTCCTGCGATGGCAAAAAAACAATGCCAATAGAAGGATGGGATACTTATACCGATCAAATAACAAAATTTTCAGTCAAATATCCAAAGAATTGGGAAGTTCAACGTTTTCCGGGCGAACGTTTTATAGTTTATACAACAAAGAATGCTATCAAGAGGTTTAGAACATATGAAGCCGAAGGAGAGCCTGCCGTCAAAATGGATTTTGTATCAGTCAAACTCGATGCCGATAAAACATTCGATTCTGTTGTTGCCAAAAAATTTTTTCAAGATACAATTTACTCAAAGCCTCAAAATGTCAAGATTGCCGGGGTTGATGGAATAAAACAAACTTATCAGTTTCCGCTTGGCGACGGACTTTTTCAGGGTGAAATTTATTATGCCACGAAAGATAATAAAATCGTAAACGTCATTATTTTTGAAGCTTTTGGGGGCACATTCGACAGCTACAAAGATGCTTTTAACGAAGTTCTAAATTCTATAAAATTATCTGAGATACCTGAAGTTAAGCAAGATACTGTAAAACAAATTATCGAACTGCCCTTTCCATCGCAAAATCTTGTTAAACAGCAGGGTGAAGGATTTTCGATTATGGTTCCTGATAATTTTGATATTAAATTCCCTAGAATTGGTGGTGCAATAAAATCATTTCAATACATCGGCGAAAGACGAGCCGATTGCGACATCAGGGTTGATATCATTGACGCTTCAAAGCAAAATGATTTGAACAAAATTGCAGAACAAATGAAACCCAACCATGGAAATGCTAATCCTTCACAATCAAGTTTAGGCGGTCAAAAAGCAATGGTTTTCAATTACAGCCCAATTAGAGGTGTCAACAGCAGGGTTTATTATGTTGTCAAGGGTGATCGTTTGTTCAGAGTTACAATGAATTGGTTCACTGGTGAAGAAAAAGATTATAAACCAATCTTCGAAAAAAGCATAAACAGTATAAAATTCGAATAATTTACAACTTGGTTACTGAAAAATCCGGCAGTAGTATTCTATTAGCCGGATTTTTTTATTTCTTCCCCTTTTTTATAATTCCTCACATCAAAAAATAGCTTGCTGAACTCTGCCGTTAGGAGAATTATCAACGAAAAATAATAAACCCATATGGCTATTGATATTATTATGGCATATGTGCCATAAAATCTTCCGTAATTTGATACACCTATTATATACCAATTGAAAATGTGTCTTGATATTTCAACAAGTATCATACACAAAAAAGTGCTTGTCATTATGACCTTGGTCGGTTGTTTTTTATTAGGTATAAATCTAAAAATGAAATAGAAGAGTATAAAAGAATAAATAAGTGATATCAAAGTCAGATTGAATCCAGTGAATAGCATTTTTAAAAAATTTGGTAATAAATCAACAAATATTGAGCTTACTACACTTATTAGTGGTATTACAAAAGACAAAATTAATATCAAAATTGCAAGTATCAAGGTTATAAATATATCTTTCAATTTGTAAAGAAGAAAAATATAGGGAGATTCTATTTCGAATACACTGTTGAGAGCTGACCTGAAAGACCCAAAAAGTGCCGAAGAGATCCAAAATAATCCGAACAAACCTATCCATCCTGCTATTGAGCTTCGGCTGAAAATATAGTTTACTTCCTCGATTATTGTATGAATAAAATTCACTGTGTTTTCGTTTGGTGGCAGAAATTTAACTGCCATTTCTTCTAATGTATTACTGATTGTGTTCGTTCCAAATATTAAGTTTACAACATAAACGGCAACCAAAAATAATGGTATAAGATAAAGAAGAATATTAAAGGAGATCCCGGCTGCAACCAAAAAAATATGATTTTTTTCAAGTCGTAGAAATAGTAATTCAACAAAAGCAATAAATCTTCTAAACTTTTGATTTTTTAAATGGAGAAAATCAAGAATCTTTACAATTGATTCATCTTTTATTTTTAAGTCATATTCAGAAAATTCTTGCATAAAGCATTATAATTATAAATAAGCCAAGAGCAATTCTGTACCAAATGAAAAGAAATGTTGTTCTCTTTTTAAGGTAATTTAGCAAAAACGCAATCGAAAGATAACCACTGATACCAGCTGAAAATGTTGCAACAATGATAGAAATAATTTGATTTGCATCAATATAAGCAATGCTTTTAGAAAATTCATAAATTCCACTTGCAAAGATAGCTGGAATACTCAGCAAAAAAGAGAATCTTGCGGCAGTTTCCCTTTTAAAACCCAAAAAAAGACCTGCCGTTATTGTTGTGCCTGAACGGGAAGAACCGGGTATTAAAGCAACCGATTGAGCCAATCCGATGATAATGGCATCTTTTAATTTCATATCTTCTAACCCTTTGTTTAAATTTGAAACCTTTTCGGCTATTGCCAATATTAATGCGAGAGCGATAAGAGCAATTGCAATAACCAAAGGATCTTTAGTAAAATTCCCTTCAATTATTTTTTTCCCGGCTAAACCAATTATTGCCATGGGTAAAGTTCCAGCTATAATATACCAACCCAATTTTGAATTAATGGACTGTAATCTGAAACCCCTTCTTTTTTTCGAGAGATTTTGCTCAAAAAAATCATTTCCGATTTCTATAATATCCCTAAAAAAATAAATCAAAACTGCTGCAAGAGTGCCAAGTTGAATTATAGCTATGAAAGCAGTCCATTGTTCGGGATGATTTGAATCAATCAATCCCATTAGATTACCTGCAAGCGTTAGATGCGCCGTACTGCTAATTGGTATAAATTCTGTTAATCCCTGTATAATTCCTAAAATTATTGCTTCAATTATTGTCATCTTATTTCTAATAAATTTTATCTATCAACAATGCAAAATAGCGTATTTACCAAAATAATTAGAGAAATAAACATGATATGAGTTAAAATATTTTTGTTTATGTGTAACTAATATTTTGTTTTAGCTATATTATAAGGAGTTTAATTTTCAATGGAGATTTTTTGATTTGTTCATAATTATCAAGATCATTAGCTTTGAGGAGTTTAATGATGTTAAGTTATGACTGCTCAGGCATCAAGTCTATAAATTAAACATCTGAGTTTATTGTTATGTTTAGCAATTTTTCAAATCAGTCTTCAATTTAATTTAAGAGAATTTTTTTAAAATTATTAATGCTATGCAAATTTATTTATTTATTTCATTATTTTTTTTAGCGGCTTTGT
>CALHRB010000076.1 GCA_938038165.1 Candidatus Kapaibacterium sp.
GAAAAGGAAAATAAATTTGTAAAGTATCTTTCTAAAGCATTAAAACCGGAGGAATCAATTAAAAAAGGCGGTGGTCCAGTCATAACAATATCAAGAGATCATGGTTGTGCAGCCGGCTTCATTGCTGAAAAATTAGTCAACAAAATCAATGAACAAAATCCAACTAATAAAAAACATAAGAAATGGTCATGGATTAGCAAAGAGATTTTGGAAAAATCAGCAGAAGAACTCAGAACCAAGCCCGAAAACATCACTCATATTTTTTCCGGAGGCGAGAAAAGTCTTTTAGAGGATATATCTCTTTCTTTCATTGGTAAATACTATATTAGTGATAGTAATATTGTTGCTACCTTAAAAAAAATTATTCGGGGTTATGCAAGCGAAGGGAATGTTGTTATCGTCGGACGTGGAAGTTGTGTGGCGGCGGCAGACATAGAAAAATCTTTACATGTCAAATTATTTGCTCCAATGGAATGGAAGACAAAGAAAATCTCCGAAAGACTTGGTCTAACAAGGAAAGAAGCAATTGATGTAATTAAACAAACAGAATTCAAGAGGGCTGAATTTATGAAGTTACTCTTAAAATCAAGAACAGAGACTGACTTCTATGATCTTATGATTAATTGTCAAGGATTCATTGAAGATGATATTGTTAATCTTATTTATTATACTTGCTTAGAGAAGAAGTTAATTTAATTAACATTTAAGAATTAAAATATCTATATTTCATAATGTTTTCATGATGATATGACTTAAATCTAAAGTGTATTAAAATGTCAATTTGAATGTAAGCCAAATCAAGAGTTCAATTTTAATAATAAACATAGCAAAAAATCAAAGATTGATTTTTAAATAAATCTTTTCACAAAAAATCTAATCCGAACTTTTTTTATTTTATTATTCTTATCATTTTTTGAATTACCAGATTATTTATTAATTTGTAAATCTTTAAATTTTAATCATTTTCTTTTTATGTGATATGGAATTTAAACATACAAAACTGAAGTTTATATATTTGCTTGCACTTATTCTAAACCTGTATTTAGCGGCGGATATATTTGCCAAAAAAGCCATGACTTTCGAAGATGTGATGAAATTTCCTAATATTCAGAATCCTCAAATATCAAACGATGGCAAATGGCTTGTTTACATTATAAAATATGATAGAGGAGATGGAGAAGTCGTTATCCAGGGTGTTGATACCAGCATAAAATACAATATTCCACGAGGAGATAGGCCTGTCATATCAAAAAATTCTCAATGGATTGCAATGGCTGTCTTGCCAAAAGCTATTGATATAGAAAATAAGGAAAAAGATAAAACCAAAAATGATCTGGCAATTGTAAACTTACAAAATGGAAATATTACTAATATCGAAGATGTAAAAGGTTTTCAGTTATCAAATGATTCAAAGTGGTTGATTTACAAACAGAATTTAACTGATTCCAAAAGTCAAAAAAAGGAAAAAGGAAAGGAGAATAAAGCGGTCGAAAGCACCTACAATCTAATAATAAGGCAACTTGAGATTAACTCTGAGGTCAATTTACCCGATGTTTATGAATTTGCTATTGATAGCTCCTCCCAAGCATTGGCCTATTCTGTTTACGATCAAAAGGGCAAAAGAAATGGTCTTTATGTTATTGATTTGAAAAAATCTTCTCTGCCATTCAAGATTGACGGCGAACAAAAATCTGTATATTCTAATCTTGTCTGGCACAAAAGAAATGCTCTTCTGAGTTTTATTTCGGGAATTGAAAATGACAAAGGCGAGCCGGACAGTTGTTCATTGAATATATGGGATTTGAACCAACAACTCTTGACAATAGCTGTTAATTCAAATATTTATCCAAATGATTGGTACCTGCCTTTTATAAATGAGGTCAGTTGGAGTGATGATGCTAAGAGGCTTTTTTTTGGCTTTAAACCGATTAAAGAAAAAATAAAGAGCTCAAAAGACGAAAATTATACAGACTCGAATTTTTTTGATATAAATACCATACGTAAAAAAGCGGAGATTGATATCTGGCACTGGAATGATCCAAGAATTAAAACAAACGAGAGGAATGTTTGGAATATCGAGAAAGATTTTGTTTATAAATCGGTTTATTTTTTAGAGACCAATCGCTTTTTACAACTTGCCGATGAAGAGGTTCCAAATGTTATAGTTAATGATAATTCAGACTTTGCTATTGGTTATAACGATAGGAAATATCTAAAAGAAATAACATGGGATGGTACTTATTTTGATTTATATGCAATCAGTCTAAAGGTCGGGACAAAAAAGTTATTAGCAACCAGGAACGAAGAAATGGGTCATTTATCTCCGGGAGGCAAATTTATAGTTTTTTATCGGGATAAGAATTGGTTCCTTTTTGATTGTAATTTGGATACTATAATAAATTTAACGGCAAGAATAAACAATCCTTTTTATGATGAAGATAACGATTTGCCAAGAGAACCCGGAAGTTATGGAATCGCAGGGTGGACTGAAAGAGATGATGCTGTTTTGATTTATGACAAATATGATATATGGAAATTTTACACTGGCAGGGGATATGGATATTTAAACCAAACAGCAGCCGAGGGCAGATTTAATGATATTACATTCAGGATAAAGAACCTCGATCCTGATAGAAAATATTTTAATGTAACAGAAAATTTGCTGGTTTCCGGAACTTTTCAAAAACTAAAAAAAATAGGAATTTTTACTTTCGATCTGACAACTCTCGGTCTTGATAAAATTTTTGATGATGAAAAAAAATATTCTATCATAGCCAAAGCCAAAAATACTGGTCAGATCATATACTATAGGGAAAGTTATGATGAATATCCTGATGTTTGGATCGCTGATTCGCTGTT
>CALHRB010000077.1 GCA_938038165.1 Candidatus Kapaibacterium sp.
AAAAGAAATAGTTGACAAAATAATTCATTCCGAAAATATACCCTATACGACATACAGTAGATTAGCTTTTAACATTCTGAAAAACAGAGATTTGTTTCCGGAAAATGAAATTAAAGATATTATAAATCAATTAATAGATAAGGCTTTAATAAAATTAAAGGAGAGTATTGAATATCAGAAACCACAATATTTTTCACAAGAAGAATGGAAGAAGGTAACCGATGCAAATTTAAGTAAATTTTATCAGGACTGGGGGGACATTCTGTCTTTAATGGAAAAACCAGAAGAAGCTTTAGAAAAATATTTAGCTGCGATTGAATTTTTACAGACTGATTTGCCTGTTTCTCTGTCTGAGTCAGCGATTCTTTTGGCTTCTCAACTTGGTAGGGATACATTGGCGTTAGATTTAGCCGCCCAAGCCATTTTCGATTCTAAATCAACAAATTTTATTGATAGCGTGTTTAAGAATATATATTTAAAAACAAACCATGACAACGCTGACTCATTTATCGACTCCCTGAGAACAAAAGCAGTGATCAAGAGAAGAGAAAAAATCCGACAAAATATGCTTCAGACTCAATTAGATATATTTTTACAAGGTCCCGATAAATCAATAATTAATTTATCTACTTATAAAGGTAACATATTAATATTAGTTTTATGGGGAAAATGGTGCAGTCCCTGTGTAGATTTACTCAGATTATTTGAGCTTTTCGATCAAAAGACATTAATTAAGCAAAATCTTATTTTGTTCCCGGTTAATACTCTTGATACTGATGAAAAATCAAATTCTGAATTTTTGAAGCAAAATAATCTTGCAATTAATTATTACCTTGATCCAAATTATGAAATTGCTTTGAATGCTGGTTTGACTGGCTTACCTGTTACAATTTTCATTGATAAATCTGGAAAGATAAGACATATTGAAAAGGGATATTTAGATAAAAAAAGTTATGAACAAATTTTTAATGATATAATTGAAATATTAAATAATTAATATTGAACCAAAAATAGCTTTAAATATAGTTCATGCTCTCTATAAATTAAGCTCATATAGAACAAGAAAAAAAAAGCATTCTTCATTATAAAGAATGCTTTTTTTCTATAAATAAATGTAATTATTTAACAACAGGATTATCATAGAATATCTTTTTTCCATCTGCGAATTCTATTGAAGTAGGCTGCCACATGGTATATAAATTCGGTGATTTGGACTGAAGTAATTCTCTTAAAGTTTTTTCCAGGGGATCATCATCACGGCTTGGATAAGAAGTGCTGAATGAATATGTCAGCCCTGATTTTATCTCCTGATTAATTTTTATTGGAACTGTTCTTATGGTTTGATTAGCGTTAGTAACAAAGCTAAAAATACCTTCAAGAGCTTTTATATCTTGCTTGCTTCGGTTTTGAATAGCATAATTCACAACAGTGAATTTAGCATTATTTGTATCTTTGAATTCCCAATTTAAATATCTGTAGTTAATGGCACTATTAAGAGCGGAACTAATCAAAGAAGTCATACTGTTTTTTCTTAAAAGTTCTTTTTCTCTATCGATTATATCGGAAATTGTTTTACCATTTATTGAATCAGGTGTCTGAGCATACTTTATTATTATACCTGATAATAAATCAATATTTTCTTTTTGGAATTTTGTATCATTTTTAATTTTTTCCACCAAATCGGGAAGGTTGGAGTAATCAAATTTTTCTTTTAGCAGCATTGATTCTTCTTTTTGGCTGCAAGACGCAAAAAGAAATAAAGAAAATAATCCAATAAAAATGTTGATTTTTTTAATGCTCTCTATACTCATCATATACCTCAAATAATAAATCAATAATTAATAAAAAATAACCTGCAAATTTAAACTTTTTTGAATTAACTTAGACAATATTTTTAATTGTAGTTTTAATTAAACCGATTCTAAGCCCATTTACACTGACGATAACATAGTCTTTCTGGAATTTTTCTAGAATCATTTTCAAAATAAGAGATCCAGCAGAGATAACGTCTGCCCGCATTGGATCAACTCTATACTTATGAATAATATCGTTTAGCGAAGTTTTTAAAAGAACTTCGATTAATTCATCAGTTTTTTGTTTAGTTAATTTATAAAGATGAACTTTCTCCTTCTCGTAATCTTTTAAGCCAAGGGAAATTGCAGCTAAAGTTGTTGGAGTGCCTGCGACAGCGTATAATTTACAATCTACAGAGCCGAAATCAACAGATTCAAGGTTTTTATTAATAGTTTCAATCGCTTCTTTTATTTTTTCTTGATTTGGAGGGTGGGGGAACAAATATTCTTCCGTTAATCTTACAGCACCAAGTTGAAGGCTTATGTGATCGAAAATATCATTTTCTTTTCCGTAAATAATTTCTGTGCTACCACCACCTATATCAACAACAATACTTTCTTCATTATCTTCAACTGTGCCAACAAAACTAATCTTAGCCTCTTCTGACCCGCTTATTACTCTAATATTATTATTTAAGGAAAGAGATAAAATTTTTAAGACTTCATTTGAATTTTTTGAATCTCTTAAAGCACTTGTTCCAACGGCATTTATAATTTCTACGTTCAATTCGTCGCAAATAGATTTATATTTTTTTAGGATTTCAGAAGCTCTGTCAACTGCTTCAGCGGAAATAAAACATGTTTTGTTAACGTTCTGACCAAGCCTTGCCAGTGAATGTTCGTCCCTGATTATTTTTAGTTTTTTCCCGTCATAATCAGCTATTGCCATCAAAATAGTGTTAGTGCCAATATCAACTCCGGCTATTCTCATATTCTATGCCCTAATTAACAGTGAAAACAAAAGCACACCACTCATCTTCGTAAATGGTCTTTATATGCTTGAAACCTATCTCCAGAGCCTTATTCAAAATCAATTCTTCATCAAAGGAGAGAACACCGGATGCTAATAATACACCATTTCTTTTTTTTAATGATTGATAAAATCTTTCGACATTAGCCAGAAGCAAGTGAGTATATAAATTTGCCATAATACCATCAACATCGGGTAAAGATATTTCTTCAATTCCTGATAGTTTCAGTTCAATTCCAGAATCAATTGAGTTTAATTTTAAATTTTCTTCAGCATTTTCGATAGCCCAATTATTATTATCAACGGATAATACTGATTTAGCTCCGAGTTTTAATGCAATTATTGATAATATAGCAGTTCCGCAACCGGCATCAATCCAGTATGAACCTTGTTTAACAGTCTCAAGTAATAATTTAGCAACGAGCCTTGTTGTCGAATGATGACCAGTTCCGAAAGACATTTTAGGGTTTATAATAATGTTTATTCTTTTGTCATCATCAAGTTGTTTAATCCAGCCTGGTCTTATGAAAATCTTGTTGTAAATATCAATTGGTTGAATAC